>DAWBYD010000050.1:0-5184 GCA_052278285.1 Collinsella sp.
CAGATCGGCATCAGAAGCCTCGCCGGGGCCATTAACGGCACATCCCATCACAGCGATCGAAAGCGACGCGGAGTAGTTCTTAAGCCGCTCGGTAACTTCCTCGGCAATGGGAATAAGGTTAACCTGGCAGCGGGCGCACGTGGGGCACGAGACAATCTCGGGGCCACGGCGACGCAGGCCCAACGACTGCAGAATACCCCAGACAACCGGCGGCTCCTCAACCGGATCAGCTGTGAGCGACACACGCATGGTGTCGCCAATGCCTTCGGAAAGCAAGATACCCAAGCCTACAGAGCTCTTGATGGTGCCCTGGAGCTTGGTACCCGCCTCGGTTACGCCCAGGTGAAGCGGAACGTGTGGAATCTCACGCGACAGGGCTCGATAGGTATCGAGCGTCGTCTGTACGCTATGGGCCTTGGCGGAAAGCACAATGTTGGTAAACCCACGATCCTCAAAGTGCCGCACAAAGCGCTCGCTAGACATCACGAGCTTTTCGGGCTGCGTGAGGTCATCGCGCTCGGCGATATCCTGCTCAAGCGAGCCCGCGTTCACGCCAATGCGAATCGCGCACCCAGCGGCACCCGCAGCATCAATCACCGCGTCAACCTTGGCCCAATCGCCGATATTGCCGGGATTGATGCGAAGCTTGGCGGCACCAGCCTCGACGGCGCCGATGGCGAGTTTATGGTTAAAGTGAATATCGGCAACGATCGGCACCGGAGACTCGGCACAGATGGTGCGAAAACCCTCAAGCGCGGCCTCGGTGGGCACGCTCACACGCACGATATCGCAGCCAGCCTGCGCCAACGCGCACACTTGCGCAAGCGTTGCCTGGGCGTCAGCGGTATCGGTGCAGGTCATGGATTGGACCACCACCGGCGCGCCGCCACCGATCTGCACACCGCCCACATGCACGGGGCGCGTCAACTCGCGAGGCAAAGGATGGGATAAAGACAATCCAAACACTCCCCTACAGGATAAATCGAAGGACGTCGGAACGAAGCATATAGACAAACAGCAGCGCAAAGAGCGCGATGCCCACATAGCTCACAATCGTCTGGACCTTGAGCGGAAGCTCGCGGCCAGCAATCTTTTGAATGATCTCGATGACCAGCTTGCCGCCATCGAGTGGTGGGATGGGCAGCAGGTTCATAAAGCCAAGCGAGAACGAAATGACGGCGGCAAACGAAAGGAACGTGGCAGGGCCGGCAGCAGCAGCCTGTGAGGACATAACGCTAATGCCCACGATCGAAGAAGACTGATCGAGAATCTCCATCGTATGCTGCGGCTGGAGCAGGCGCATCACGCCCTCCGCTGTCTGCACGACATAGGAGAACGAAAGGCGAGCCGACGTGATGGGGTCTAAACGGACCACCTGCGTAGAGGCATACACACCTAGGCGCTCGTCCTCTTTGAGCGCAACCGAGGTCGAATGCTGCTTGCCGTCGCGCTCATACTCAATGGCGATATCGTCCTTACCGGCGGCCTTGCCGATGGCATCGTAAACGTCCATCCAGGTAGAGCACGATACTCCGTCAACCGAAAGGATCGCGTCGCCGCCCTCGATACCCGCCTTGGCAGCAATAGAACCCTCGTCAACCTGACCGATCACGTTGGTATCCATCGGCACGGTGACACCCGCAATAGAGTAGATGCTCATAAGCAGCAAAAAGCCCGTCAGGATATTGACGAGAATGCCCGCGAGCAGCATAAAGGCGCGCTTGAGAAAACCCTGGCCCAGATAGGTATGCGAACGCTCTTGCGCAAGGAACTCGGCTTCGCCGCACGGCAGCTCCCACACATCGCCCTCGGTAGTCGCATGCTCTCGATCGAAACGGCGGCCGTCAAAGGTGGTGTAACCCGCCGCATCTCGTGGCAGCGTCTGATACTTGGTGGGATAGTAGCTCGGCGAGGGCTTCTCCCCTTCCTCATACCAAGGCGCGATAGAGCCCCAACCCAAGAGCAAGGCGCATGCCTCGAGCACAACCTCCTCGGATAGCTCGAGCTCGGCGGCAAGGTCGGCCACGGTCACGCGACCATGACGATAGATAGCCGCGAGCACGCGATCGGCGCACGAGACGTCGGTCGGATCCATACCGCAGATGGCAGCGTAGCCACCCAGCAGCAGCGGGGTCACGCCAAACTTGGTTCCAATGCGACGTGACGTGTAATGGATGTCAAAGCGACACGGCAGGCCCAAAAAGAACTCGGTCACACGGACGCCGCAGGCACGCGCCGCCAAAAAGTGGCCGCCCTCGTGCAAAAACACAAGGACGGAAAGCATCAGCAGGCCCCAAAAAACCGATGAGAGAACGCTCAGAACAGTATCCATAAAACGAAAAAGCAATCCTTATGGTTAGGAACGGGTTGCGGCGAGCACCTGCGCAGCCTTTTCACGCGCCCACGCATCGATGTCGCGAAGCTGCTCAAACGAATCGACCGCCTGCATATCGTGGGCATCCATGCAGGATTCCACAATGCAATCGATATCGGTAAAGCTGCAGCCATCGTGCAGGAAGGCATCGACGGCGACCTCGTTGGCGGCATTGAGCACGCACGGCATGGTGCCACCCGTCTTGCCGGCACGTTCGGCCAGTGCCAGACAGCGGAAGGTATCCATGTCGGCAGCATCAAACGTGAGCTGCCCCAGCTCGCGGAAATCGATACGAGGCGCCGGGGTATCCCAACGCTCGGGATACGAGAACGCGAACTGGATGGGAATACGCATGTCGGAAGCACCGAGATGCGCCATCACGGAGCCGTCGGCAAACTCGACCATAGAGTGAATCTTGGACTGACGCTGCACGACCACGTTAATGAAATCGAGGTCGCAGTTAAACAGATGCATGGCCTCAATGCGCTCCAGGCCCTTGTTCATAAGGGTGGCGGAGTCGATGGTGATCTTGGCACCCATGGCCCACGTGGGATGTGCGAGGGCATCGGCACGCGTCACGCGGTCGAGCTCGTCGCGGGTGCGGCCAAAGAACGGACCGCCCGAGCAGGTGAGCCAAATACAATGAGCCTCGCGTGGGTTCTCCCCCAGATAGCACTGGTAGATGGCGGAGTGCTCAGAGTCGACTGGAATAAGCTGGCCCGGTTGCGCCAACGGCATAAGCAAGTCGCCGCCGACGACGAGGGACTCCTTGTTGGCAAGGGCAAGACGCTTATTCGAGGTCAAGGCCGCATGGCTCGCCTCGAGACCGGCGGCGCCCACAATAGCGACGAGCACGCAGTCGACATCGTCGCGACGCGCGAGCTCGCAAACCGCCTGCGCGCCAACGCCGAGCTTCGTTCCCTCGGGCAACTCCTGCAGCACGGCGTCATCGCCATGAGCGACATCGGCCACGGCAACCGCCGGAACCGAGAACTCGCGGGCAGCGGCAACGAGCTCGGAGGTACTAGAGTTAACGGACAGCGCCGTCACCTGCAGGCGATCGGCATGCTGACGGCACACATCAAGTGCCTGGGTGCCGATGGAGCCCGTACAACCCAGGATGGCAACGCGAAGGCGTCCATCGGGGCCATACGTCGTTTGGAAGGACATTACAGCACGCCTCCGATCATCAAAAGCAGCTGAGCGGTAATGCAACCAAAGATAAGCGAGTCGCTACGGTCGAGCATGCCGCCATGGCCCGGGATAAGGTTGCCGGAATCCTTGACGCCCACGCCACGCTTGATGCGCGACTCGATAAGGTCGCCGATAACGCCCAGGACGGACACGACCACGCCGCATAGCAGCGCATAGGGCAGGCTGAGCTTGTAGAAGTGCGTCGCCCACAGGATGAGCCAAATCAAAACCGAGCCCAGGATGCCGCCGACAAACCCCTCCCAGCTCTTTTTGGGAGAGATCTTGGGAACCATCTTGTGCTTACCGATACGGCTGCCCACGATGTAGGCAAACGAATCGGAGACCCAAAGGGACGCGCAAACGCCCACCGAAAGCAGGGCGCCGGCAAAACCGGGCACGGCATCGCGCAGCAGCACGATAGCCGACAGCATAAAGCCAGTGTAGATGGGACCCATGAGCGTCACGGCCACATCAGAGATGCGGGTACGCGGCGACCAGACATACCAAATACCCACAGCGAGCATCAGGGCAAAAAGCAGGGCATTCAGCAGCATCGAATCGCCCAACGCCGACAGCGGAAAGAGTACGGCGGCAGCGATACCCATGCGCTCGTTAGCCATCTTGCCATCGAGCCTCGTCATACGGAAAAACTCATAACAGCACAGACCGCTCATGACGGAAACAAAGATGGCCGTGGGCACAATACCCAAAACCAGGCACAGGATAAAAACAACGGCATAGACGATACCGGCGGCGGCACGGGTGATAAAGCCGGCAAGCCACGAACCGGTGCCATTCTTCGCTGCGGGCGCTCCCGCAGCGACAGCCTTGCGCTCAGATGTCTTGGGAGCAATTGCCTTGGGACGATCGGACACGATTAAGCCTCCTCGGTCTTGCTCAGACCACCAAACCTACGGTCACGGCCCTGATAGGCCAAAATGGCATCGACAAGGCCCCAACGATCAAAGTCGGGCCAATAGGTATCGGTGACGTAGAATTCGGAATAAGCCACCTGCCACAGCAGATAGTTCGAAAGGCGCAGCTCACCAGAAGTGCGAATCACAAGCTCAGGATCGGGAAGGCCAGCGGTATAGAGGTGGGAAGCCACCATGTCGTCATCAATTGCGCCAGGATCGATCTTACCGGCGGCAGCGTCGAGTGCGATCTGACGGACAGCGCGGGTAATCTCGGCACGCGCGCCGTAGTTGACGGCAAGCGCCAGCGTCATGCCGGTGTGATTGGCGCACTCGGCAAGACCTCGCTCAAAGACATCGCGGGTCTTCTTAGGCAGTGCGGAAATATCGCCCAAAAAGACAACGCGAACGTTTTCGCGCTTAAGCAGCGGCAACTCATCGATAAACGTCTTGGCAAACAAATGCATCAAAACGTTGACCTCATGCTGCGGACGATTCCAGTTTTCGGTCGAAAACGCATAGGCCGAAAGGACGTCGACACCCAAGCGCACGCATGCGGTAATGATCTCGCGCAGGGAGACGATACCCGCCTTGTGGCCCTCGGTGCGTGCAAGACCGCGCGACGTGGCCCAACGACCGTTACCGTCCATGATGCACGAGATATGGTGCGGAATGTTATTAAGGTCAAGGTCGGAAAAACCG
>DAWBYD010000051.1:0-6534 GCA_052278285.1 Collinsella sp.
GGCACGGGCACGCTCGAGGAGATTGCCGAGGTCATGTCCGCGGTGTCATTGGGGCACCTGAGCGCTCCGTGCATCCTGTATAACCTGGGCGGTTACTACAACGACCTCAAGGCGCTGCTCGGGCACATGATCGATAAGGGTTTATCGAGCCCGCAGCGCCAGCAAGGCATTTACTTTGCCGACGATTTGCGCGAGATTGCCTCGATTATCAACGGATAAGTCTTGAGCCTGTCCCACTATGACTCCCAATGGTGCCGTTTGCGGCGCAGACGGTTGGCTCGTTCGAGCAACGCTCGCTCTACAATAAAACATAACTATGTCGACTTTGACCGCGGGAGGACCCGATGGATAACCTTGCCAAACCCACAAACCGCGCGCTGTTTTTAGTTAGCGTTGCCGTGACCGGTGCGTTCGCAGGTGCCGCGGTCTGGCTGTTCTTTTTTGCGATGGAGCACGGTATCGACTATCTATGGACCGAGATTCCGCACGCGCTGGGCGTCGCTTCGCCCGAGCTTGCCAGCGGTCCGTTTGGCTTTCTGCCGTACCCGTTTTTTGTCTGCTTGCTGGGCGGTCTGTTAATTGGTCTGTACGAGAAGATGACAGGCACCAAGACCGATGACCTCAACCAGGTGATGGCTAAGGTTAAGCAAGACGGGCGCTACCCGTACGACAACCTGGGCAAGCTTTCGCTCGCGGCATTGCTGCCGCTGCTGTTTGGCGGAAGTATTGGACCGGAGGCCGGCCTGACCGGCGTTATCGCGGGTCTGTGCAGCTGGGTTGGCGACCGCATGCGCCGCTTTGGCGCCGAATTTAGGGAGCTTACGCTGCTGGGTACCCAGGCCGCGTTGACGGCGCTCTTTACCGCGCCCGTCTTTGGCTTTGTGGCACCGCTTGCCGGCAGCGCCGACGGCGACGAGGGCTCTGCGTCCGACGAGATCACGATCAAGCTGCCCAAGGCACAGAAGACCGTGGTCTACGGCATTGCGATTGCCGGCGGTCTGGGCACCTATCTGCTGCTTGGCCAGCTTGTGGGCGGCGGCATGGGCATGCCTAGGTTCGAGGCCGCCGAGGTGGGCAACCTGGAGCTTGCCTGGCTCATTCCGCTGGCGTTGGTCGGCACCGTATGCGGTTGGCTGTACTTTGTCTCGGAGCACGCGAGCGAGACGCTGTCCCATGCCATAGGGGAGCGTCCTGTCGTCAAGGCCATGCTAGCCGGTCTGGCGCTCGCCATCTGTGGCACGGTCCTGCCCTACACCATGTTTGCCGGCGAGACCCAGGCCGATGTGCTCATGGAAACCTACCTGACCATTCCCGCTGGCGTGCTTATCGCGACCGGTCTTGTTAAGGCCATGCTGACGCCCGCCCTCATCAACCTTGGTTGGCGCGGCGGCCACTTCTTCCCGGTTATCTTCTCGGGCGTAAGCCTGGGCTATGGCCTTGCCATCCTCACCGGCGCAGATCCGGTCTTTTGCGTCGCCGTCTGCACGGCATCGACGATGGGTGCGGTCATGCGTCAGCCGGTCATGGTCGTGGGCCTGCTGCTTATGTGCTTTCCACTCAAGGGTATCGTCTGCATGATCATCGCGGCCGTCATCGCCGCCGGCATTCCACTGCCCAAGCCGCTGCGCAAGTAGCGCGGTTTTTCACGAGTCAATTCCAGGGGTACGAGATGATCCTGTACTTTAGCGCGACAGGGAACAGCGAGCATGTGGCGCGTCGCATTGCAGCGGCGACAAGCGACAAAGTTATGTCGATTGAGCGCTTTGATGCCGAGATCCTTCACCTTGCTGTGATGGAAGGCCCCTGTCGGCTGGGGTTTGTCGCCCCGGTATACGCCTGGGGCTTGCCGACGCCAATGATCGAGTTTTTGAAGACTGTCGACCTATCGGTTGCTGCCGGCACAAAGGGCGGCGAGCGCCCCTATACGTTCTATGTCTCGACATATGGTTCGACGACCGGGCAATCGGCCAAGTTCGCCCGCGATCTGCTACACGAGCGTGGGCTCGAGTTAGATGCGGCGATGAGCGTCAAGATGCCCAATACCTGGACGCCTGTTTTCGACCTGTCTGACCCTCAAAAGGTTGAGGGTATCAATAGAGCTGCCGAGGCGCAGATTGATGCCGTGATCGAGGCGGTGCGGGCACGCCGCACGGGCAACATGATGCGCCATCGCGTGCCTCTGTTTGCATCGTGCGCGTATCACGCAATTGGGCTGCCGCGCATGCAACAGACGAGCAAGTTTGCCGTCGATGCCGATCGCTGCATCGGCTGCGGCCTGTGTGCCAAGCGCTGCCCCATGGCGGCGATTGAGATGCGCGACGGCCTTCCCGTCTGGACAAAGCCGGAGTGCGCAGCCTGCCTTCGTTGCCTGCACTGTTGTCCCAAATTTGCCATCTCGCACGGTAAGCGCACGGCATCCCACGGTCAGTACAGGCATCCCAAGCCAGGTGTGAGGATGTAGCGGCTGCTGGCCGCGCTACTTCCAAACTGCGAGCGCGGCGGTGCCCAGTACGATGAGGGCGAGACCGATGACGCTGCGTCGTGAGAGTTTTTCGTTGAATGTAGGGCGCGCAAATAGTACTGATACGACAATCGATAGTTTGTCGATCTGCACCACGACGCTCACCTGGCCTGTGGCGATGGCGTAGTAATAGAGCAGCCACGATGCTCCGGTCGCGATGCCCGATGTTGCGAGAAATGTGAGTTCGCGCCGGTCAGCGTGCGCGACCTGATCCAGTTTTCCCTTGGCTGCCACGATCGCCCATGCCATAACCAGTACCACGCAGGTGCGGATTGCCGTGGCCAGGTTTGACTCGACGCCTTCGATGCCAACCTTGGCAAGGATGGACGTGAGCGCCGCGAACACGGCGGCGCCGAGGGCGTAAGCGAGCCAGGTTCGGTCTTGCTGCTGCTCGGGTCCGACAGACTGCTTCTTCTCGATCATTAAAAACGTGCCGAGGGTGATGACAGCGGTTCCCACGAGCTTAACCGCAAGGTTGCTCGTCTCGCCAAAAAGCACGATGGCGATCAGTGCGGCGAGTACGGCGCTCATCTTGTCGACCGGTACGACCTTATTGACGTCTCCGATGCCCAATGCCTTAAAGTAACAGATCCACGAAGCACCGGTAGCGAGTCCCGAGAGGACGAGAAAGAGCCAAGATCTGGGTTCGATGCTGCCGATGGTTCCAATGGATCCAGAAATGCCCGCCATTGCCCAGGCGAAAACGAGCACCACGCAGGTGCGAATGGCCGTCGCGACATCGGAGTCGGTCTGCTTGATGCCGCATTTGGCCAGGACAGATGTGATGCCGGCAAAGAAAGCCGACACAAATGCTGCTGCGACCCACGACACGGGTGAAATGCCTCCCCAAAGAACAACCGCGCCAGATTTACGGCGCTCGTCCGATGATACCGTCCCGCCATGAAGCTTTGATTTCGCTGTGGTGAGACAGGGGCCATATTTCGAGAGGACATTTGGTTAAGGCTCGAATCGAAGGTGAATACTTTTCCGCGAAGTGAACGAGTAAAATCAGTACCCCGTATCATCGACATTTTCATGGGCTTAATTCCTGCGGTTTTTGTCTAAGAATCCTGCGGTTTTGTTCGAAAAAAGTGTGCATGTTCCAGGGGTCCAGATTTACTCGTTCACTTCGCGGAAAAGTATTCACCTTCGATATGCTGACGGTGTCTTTTTGGTTGCCAAGAACTAGACGGCCTGCTGTGAGGGACGGTGGTGACGCTATGCCGCCTTGTTTCATTGAAAAAATAAGCGGGGTACCACCTAGGCTTTTTTAGCTGTCGATTACAGATCGCGTGCTCGATAAACCTTGGTGCTGACGGTGTAGCTGATTGCACATAGCGCGAGAGCCAGCGCGGCGATGCCTGCGCACAGGCAGCCAAGAACGGAAGGATCGGGATTCGCTCCGGCAATCGACATAAGCCAGTTGCTAATGGGGTTGGAGGAGCTTAGCGTGGCCATGGCAAGGCACCCGAGCAGGGCAAACAGGCCAACGGATAGCCGTAGCGCCTCCATGTGCCCAAATCGAAAGAACAGTGGCTGTGCCAAGAACACCATCATGAGGGAGATGAGCATCGATGCTGCCGAGGCTATTGCGATCTCAAAGACGGTTTGTCCTATCGAGGTCACGCCCGCACTGTTGAAGAGCGGAAGGACGATGATGTTCAAAAGCACGGCGGCGCAGGCCATGACGGCCGAGAAGACAACGATGCACAGGTAGCGGGCACAAATAATGTCTTTGTGCGAGAAGGGCAGCGTTGCCCGATAACGCTCCCAGCCATTTTGATTGTCGAAGCCGGCCAGCGAGCTCATGGCCATGATGGGTGACATGGCACTGACCGCGCAGGCACCGGCACTCATGCCGGAGTCACCGTCCGATGCGTTGGCGAGGGTCAACACGACGAATATGAACAGGCCGACGCCCGCGATGCTCGGGATGAGCGTGCGAACGATGGCGAGCTCGGACGTAAAGGCGCGTTTCATTTCGAAGCCCCTTTCAGCATGAGGCGCAGATAGTCATCAATGGTTGCCCGATCGCAGGGAATCTCGGGGAAGGCCTCGAGTGTTTCGCGACGGTTGGGCACGAGCACGTCTACGCTATAGGCGTGGTGGACGGCACGGGCGCCTTCGACGCAAGCCATAAGCTCGGCGGCCTGTGCTTGGGTGCAGTGGGCGATGCCGGCGCGGTCGGTAATGTCCTCGCGCGGCAGGTCAAAAATAATCGAGCCATTATCGATGCAGATGACGCGATCAGCGGTGCGATCGAGGTCGGACGTAATGTGGCTCGAGAGTAACACGCTGTGCTGGCCGTCGGCGACAAAGGCAAGCAGCTCGTCGAGCAGTTCCTCGCGTGCCATGGGATCGAGGCCCGCGGTGGCTTCGTCCAAAACGAGCAGCTTGGCATTGTGGCTGAGTGCGCAGGCAAGCTGCAGCTTCATGCCCATGCCGCGGGAGAGGTCTTTGACCTTTGCCTTGGGATCCAAGCCAAATCGGTCGATGAGGCTGGCGAAGGTGTCGTGGCTCCAGGTGGGGTATGCCGGGCTTACGAGTGCCTCAACTTCGGTCACCTTGAGTGTGGAAGGGAAGGGGCAAGTGTCCAGCACGAGGCCGACACGAGTGCGCAGGCAACGCTGCGATTCATCGGGCGCGTCGGCGCCACAGCGCTGCCCAAACAGGTGCACTTCGCCGGCATCGAGCTTTATAAGCCCGAGAGCGGCGCGAATCGTCGTTGTTTTGCCGGCGCCGTTTGCGCCCACAAAGCCAACAATCTGGCCGGGCTCCACGGCGAGCGTGACATCGCGTAGTGAAAAGCGGTCGCTCACACGGCGTGAGATACCTTTGAGTTCTAGCAAGTTTTGCATGGTATAGCCTTTCTTGCAGATGGCTACTGCATGGTTTCGGGGGCTACCAGGTCGAGCATCTCGTGCAGCTTGTCGCGTGTGACGCCCAGGGTTTCGGCTTGGCTCGCCGCTTTCGCAAGCAACTCTTCGATATGGCAGAGCTGACTTTCGCGCAAGAGTTCCTGGTTGCCCTCGGCGACAAAGCAGCCCTTGCCCTGCACGGTGCAGATAAACCCGAGTTGCTCTAGGTCGGCGTAGGCGCGCTTGGTGGTGATGACGCTCACGCCAAGGTCGCTCGCGAGTGCACGGATGCTGGGGAGTTTGGCTCCCGCAGCGAGCGTGCCCGAAAGGATCTGAGCTTTGACCTGCGAGGATATCTGTTCGTATATGGGCTTGTCGCTCGAATTGGATAGGATGATGTCCACAGCGGCTCCTTAGCTGTTGGGCTACACGTGTATATAACCGGTAAGCACAGTATATATACACTATGCACAGTTATGCAAGAGGTAAATAGGGATTGTCCGCTCGTTCGTTCATCTCAATCTGTAACATCTGGAACCGATTTGGACGGCTACCTGTTACAGATTGAGATTTTGCTGGCGGGCCCCACCTGGTTGTCTCAATCTGTAACAGGTAGAGGTTCAAAAACCGTCTAGATGTTACAGATCGAGACAAACTACTGCGGAGTGCCGCCATCGACTGCTACCCTAGGCCCCAACTGATGAATTTGTCCTGATAGGCGCCCTAGAGCGGGATTTCGCGGCTACAATAGGGCGGTTACATCGACGTAATGCACTCAATGCAAGAAAGGATCCGCATGGCAAGCCTGTCGGATGAAATCTCGTCGCGCCGCACATTCGCGATTATCAGCCACCCGGACGCCGGTAAGACCACGCTTACCGAGAAGCTGCTGCTCTATACCGGCAGCATCCAGACTGCCGGCTCAGTCAAGGGCAAGAGCTCGGCCAAGCATGCCGTCTCGGACTGGATGGACATCGAGAAGGAGCGCGGTATTTCCGTTACCTCCTCGGTGCTGCAGTTCACCTACAACGGCGCCTGCGTCAACATCCTCGATACCCCCGGTCACCAGGACTTCTCGGAGGATGCCTACCGTACACTTATGGCCGCCGACGCCGCAGTCATGGTCATCGACGGCGCCAAGGGCGTCGAGGCCCA
>DAWBYD010000052.1:0-6355 GCA_052278285.1 Collinsella sp.
CGTCGACCAGCCAGTAGCCTGGTTAAGAAAGTTTGGGTTTGTTATAAGGTTGCCATCGTCACCGTACGCGCGCGAGGGCAACCCCCCCCCCGGCCATAACGAACACGCATAAGGCCGCTGCCAACATCATAAAGGTGCGGCGCATCGACGCAATATGACCGAAAGGACCCTGCACGGGCGCATCCCCCCCAGCCGCAGCCCGAGCTTTCGCGCAAGCTGCACAAGTAGTTCGTTTAAGCTTTTTGATTCTACAACCAGCCCAGGGCAAAAGCAAAATCATGCGTGACCGATTTGCAGTCATTTTTCGCATCATTTTTCGCATTGTGCTGGTAGTGCGGCGAAAGTAGCTAAAAAGCCCCGTCCCAAATGAGCTAGTTGAGGAGTTGGGCCATGGCGTTGACGAATTTTTGGACTTGGAGGGTGGGCTCGAGCGGGTAGTGCAGAAAGACCGGCACCTCTCGCCCGCATAGAAACGGCACGCCCACAAAGGCCGGGTGTACCCCCGACCATGCGCCGCAGGTGAGCACCGCGTCGCCCTTTTCCTCGGCTTCGTTAAAGAGCGCAAAGTCAAAGCTGTCCACGTCGATCACGTCTACGCCGCCGTCTGCCAAAAGATCGATACGCAGACTGTCCATAGCGTCGTTGCCGTGACGGAGCACGCGCAGGCGCATGCCCTCCAGGTCAGCAACCGTGATACGCGTCTTGCGCGCAAGCGGGCTCGTGCGCGGCACGTCGATATAAAACGGCACGTTGACGATGCGGAGCCTTTGGCATGCGTCGCCCCAGCGTGGGGTCGAAAAGCTCGACTGCACCACATCGACCTCGCGGCCCAAGCTGCGCATGACGGTCTCACACTCGTCGTAGAGGTCGCTTACCGGCACGATCTCAAATCGCAGCGACGGTTCCAGATCGTGAATGCGCGACCACATCGACAGCGTTTGGCGCCCCGGGCACATCATCGACACACCCAGACGCACGGCACCGCCCTCGCCCGCCGCGCGTCGGGCGCGGCGCAGCGCGTCCTCGGACTGCCGCATGATCGAGCGCGCGTCGTCCACCAGCAGTGCGCCGGCCGGCGTCACCTTGACGCCCGAGTGCGAGCGTTCGAACAGCGTGATGCCGAACTCGGCCTCGAAGCCCGACACCTGCTTGACGAGCGCCGGAGTCGACATGCGCAATTTTGCCGCCGCGCGCGAGAAGCTTCCCAGCTCCGCGGCGGCCGATATGGCCTCGAGTCGTCGATCGTACACGTCAATCTCCTGTTTCCAGACGCATGGCAATGAACTGCCGAAGGGGGTTGTTTTGGCAGGTCACACACTCAATTAAAGGCGCATCGTCTTGCAAGCTATAAACCTACGGTTAACGCCATTCTAACAAATATGCAATTCACCTGCGCAAATGCAAAGCATACGATAACCAGCGAAAACCACGTGGGTCGGTTAATGGGAGCGACCCACAGGGAGGCACAAGAAGACAAGAAGGGAAGTTCCTATGAGCAACTGGCTTAAGCTCGAGGGCGATGTCTGCGCCGTGACTGGCGCGCTCGGCGGTATGGGCGTCGAGATTTGCCGCGAGTTCGCCCGCAATGGCGCCAACGTCGTTCTGCTCGACCTGGACGAAGAGAAGGTCAAGGCCGCAGCCGCCGACCTCGCCGCCGAGTTTGGCATCCACGCCGAGGGTTACAAGATGAACGCCACCGACGAGGCCGAGGTTCAGGCCGCCGTCGATGCCACCATCGCCGACTTCGGCCGCGTCGACGTTCTCGTCAACACCGCCGGCATCCTGCGCTTCGCCGCCATGGAAGACCTGCCGCTGAGCGACTGGGAGCAGGTGCTCAACGTCAATCTCACCGGCTACTTCATCACCTCGCAGCGCTTTGGTCGCGAGATGATCAAGGCCGGCCAGGGCCGCCTAGTGCACATCTCGACCGTTGCCAGCCACTCCCCCGAGACGTTCTCGGGCGTGTACAGCTCCACCAAGGCGGGCGTCAACATGATGTCCAAGATGCTGGCTGCCGAATGGGGCCCCTACGGCGTCCGCTCCAACTGCGTCGAGCCTTGCTTCGTTAAGACCCCGATGTCGGCCAACTTCTACGCCGACCCCGAGGTCGAAAAGAGCCGCAGCCGCCTGATCGCCACGCGCCGCATCGGCGAGGTCAGCGATATCGCCAACGCCGTCATGTTCCTGGCGTCCAAGCGCTCGGACTTTACCACCGGCGACGCCATCAAGGTCGACGGCGGCTTCTCCAACATGATGGGCGACCTCACCGCCAAGCCCGGCGGCCGTCGCGCCTATGCCGACAACTACCTTAAGAACAAGGGTGTCGAGCTCTGGTCCGATGAGTCCGGCGTCGCCAAGCCGACTGACCAGTAAACCAACCCGACAGGGAGGACCCGCAGACACGCCTGTTCCTCCCCCGTATCGATTAGAAAGAGTCCAATGGCTTCCACCAACTCCAACAAGGGTCGCGCCGTCGTGCTTTCCGCCGCGTGCGTCACCATGTTCTTCATCAGCTCCATCGCGCTGTATTCCGTCGTGAGCAAGAACCTGCTCGCCGTCTACCCCGAGTGGTCCAGCGCTCTTACCTGGGCCTTCCCGGTCTTTCAGACCATCATGGCCGTGACGGGCATCTTCGCCGGCCGCATCTCCGATAAGATCGGCCCGCGCAACGTCGTGATCGCCGCCGCCGTGTGCTACGGCCTGGGCTGGTTCATGTCCGGCACCGTCACCGAGCCGTGGCAGTTCTACCTGTGGTTCTCGCTCGTCGCCGCCATCGGCAACGGCCTGGGCTACAACCCGGCGCTCACCACCGGCCAAAAGTGGTTCATCGACAAGAAGGGTCTCGCCTCCGGCATCACCCTGGCCGCTTCGACCGCCGGCCCCGCCGTGCTGTCCCCGGTGCTCGCCTCGCTGCTCATCCCGAGCCTGGGTATCTTTGGCGCCCTCAAGGCACTCGGCGGCATCTTCTTTGTGATGATCGCCGCCTCCGCCCTGTTCCTGAAGGCCCCCGAGGCCGGTTGGCTGCCCGAGGGCTTCGAGGCCCCCAAGGGCGGCGCGCACGCCGGCACCTTCGGTGACCTCACCCCGGGCGAGATGGTCAAGACCCCGCGCTTCTGGGTCCTCATCGTCACCTTCGCCTTTGCCGCCACCGCGGGCACCCTGCTCGTGGGCAAGGTTGCCGCCATCGCCGCCGTCCAGCTCTTCGCCGACCCCACGAGCGCCGCGGCCGTCGCCCTCGGCGGTGTGGTCGTCTCCGTCAACACCTGCGCCAACCTGGTCGGTCGTCTGTCCTTTGGCCAGATCATCGACAAGCTCGGCGCCTATAAGTCGCTGCTCATCAGCCTTGTCGTCACCATCGTCGCGCTCGTCATCATGTCGATGAGCTTTACGCAGAGCATGTTCTTTGTGGCGCTCGCCCTGCTCGGCTTTAGCTTTGGCGCCCTGCTCGTCATCTACCCGCCGCTCACCGGTGGCGCCTTTGGCACCAGCAACATCGGCGTCAACTACGGCATCATGTTTTTGGGTTACGCCGCCTCCACCTGGATCAGCCAGCCCATCACCGCCGTGCTGTATCACGCCGAGGCCGGCAGCGCCGCCTACCAGCAGTCCTTCTACGGCGCCATCGTAATCGCCGCCATCGCCGTCGTGCTCACCGTCTACATGATGGTCTCCGACAGCAAGAAGAAGTCCGCTTAGTTTTACCGATACGACAAAGGGACAGCCCCTTTGTCGCATTCCACCGCCACCAGTATTAAGGAGTCGAAATGTCTGAGCTCAACCCCGTCCGCATTGCCGTTATCGGCGCCGGCGCCATGGGCCGCAACCACATCCGCTTTGTCACCGAGGAGCCCGAGGCCGAGCTCGTCGCCATCGCCGACGCCTTTGAGGGCGCCCGCGCCACGGCCGAGGCCGCCGGCGTGCCGTTTTACACCGATCCCGCTCAGATGATGGACGAGGTCAAGCCCGAGGCCGTCATTATCGCCACCCCCAACGACCTGCACCTGGGCGTTGCCCGCGAGGCTGTAAAGCGCAACATCGTGCCGCTGGTCGAAAAGCCGATCTCCAACGACCTGGAGGATGCCCAGGCCTTCGCCGCCGAGGCCGAGACCGCCGGCGTGCCCGTGCTCGTGGGTCAGCACCGTCGCCACAACCCCTTCGTCAACAAGGCCAAGGAGATCATCGAGTCCGGCGAGCTGGGCAAGCTCACCGTGTCGAGCTTCCACTACATGATCTATAAGAATGACGAGTATTTCGATGTCGAGTGGCGCCGCAAGAAGGGTGCCGGCCCGATCCTGGTCAACCTGGTGCACGACGTCGACCTGCTCCGCTACCTGCTGGGCGAGCCCGTTGCCGTCCAGGGTATGCAGTCCAGCGCCGCCCGCGGTTTTGAGACCGAGGACTCCGCCGTGGTCAACGTCCGTTTTGCCGATGGCGCGCTCGCAAGCATGACCATCTCCGACGCCACCGCCAGCCCCTGGAACTGGGAGGCCACCGCCCGCGAGGACCCGCAGTACCGTCCCTTCGACGCCGACGCCTACTTTATCGGTGGCACCAAGGGCGCCCTGTCGCTGCCCCGCCTGCACCAGTTCTCCTACGACGGCGCCTCTAACTGGCACAAGCCGCTGCAGATGGAGATTCCGGCCGTCGACCCGGCACTGCCGCACAAGATGCAGCTCAAGCACTTTGTGAAGGTTGTCCGCCGCGAGGTCGAGCCCGTCGTGACCCCCGCCGATAACGTCAAGACGCTCACGCTTCTCAACGCTATCAAGGAGGCCGCCGAGACCGGCCAGCTCGTTGAGCTGTAATGCCTTAAGAGCGACCGCGGCAGAAGCCCCATGCCGAACCCTTCGGTCCGCCACCAATAAGCCCCTCTTCTTTGCCCCGCGAGCAGCCTCCTGCCCGTGGGGCATTTTGACTACATTGGTAATGATTTTTCTGGGACGGGGGCTATTTTGTGCCTCAGCTTGGTTCGTTCGCCACGAAATGGGCCTATCTACTACGTTTAACCGACCACCTTCAACCATGCCGAATTTCGCGAAATAAAAACCGCAGGTAACCGGCTTGTCGATTTTCGGAAAACCCAGGTACGGTCGACCCATGCGGTTCAAACGTAGTAGACGGGTCGTTTTCGTGGCGCGGCTCCAAAACAGTCTTTTGGGACGGGTGGTATCCTTGGTAGCCCTGTGCTGCAAACGCACCTTAAACGCAAGGAGTCCCATGGATCTTATCGCCCAGCTTGCCCGCGAGCTCAACCTTAAGGCCGCCAACATCGAGGCGGCCGTCAAGCTCATCGACGAGGGCAACACCATCCCCTTTATCTCGCGCTACCGCAAGGAAGCAACGGGCGGCATGGACGACGTCGCCCTGCGCGCACTCGACGAGCGCCTGTCTTACCTGCGCAATCTTGAGCAGCGCAAAGAGGACGTCATTCTGCTCATCGACGCCCAGGGCAAACTTACGCCAGAGCTTGAGCAGCAGATTCGCGAAGCCACGCAGATCCAACGTGTTGAGGACCTCTACAAGCCCTACCGCAAAAAGCGCATGACCCGCGCACAGAAGGCCCGCGAGGCAGGCCTGGAGCCGCTTGCCAACATGATCATCATGCAGGCCTCGGCCAAGGGCAGCGCGCTCGACACCGCCGCGGCATACGTCAACGAGGAGGCCGGCTTCGACACACCCGAGAAGGCACTTGCCGGCGCCGCCGACATCGTTGCCGAGACGGTGGCCGAAGACCCCGAGAACGTCGCCGACCTGCGCGCCTTTACGCAAAACACCGCCGATATCATTGTCGAGGCTACCGATCCCACGGAGAAGACTCCCTACGAGCCCTACTACAACTTTGACGAGCCGCTGCGCCGTATACCCAACCACCGTGTGTTGGCTATCGACCGCGGTGAGCGCGAGGGCAAGCTCCGCGTGCGCGTGAACGTCGACGGCGCTGCCGCCACGGCATGCCTCGGCAGCCGTTGGCCCCGACGCCAGGGCGTCTTCGCGCCCGTCTTTGACGCCGCCATCGCCGACGGTTACAAGCGCCTCATGGCCCCCTCGCTGGAGCGCGAGGCCCGCGCCAAGCTCACCGTTCGCGCCCAGACCGAGGCCATCAACGTCTTTGCCAAGAATCTCGAGGGCTTGCTCTCGGCGCGCCCCGTGCGCGGCGCCCGCGTGCTCGCGCTCGATCCGGGCTACCGCACCGGCTGCAAGGTCGCCGTCATGGACGAGACCGGCAAGCTGCTCGACCACGGCGTGGTCTACCCCACCAAGCCGCACCACGACGTCGCCGGCACCACGCGCGAGCTCGCCCGCCTCGTCAAGAAGGACGGCGTCAACACCATCGTCATCGGCAACGGCACCGCCA
>DAWBYD010000053.1:0-16790 GCA_052278285.1 Collinsella sp.
GCTGCTGTCGTCTTCACCCACCTATACGTACAACGTAAAAGATCGCCATACGGGATGCGTATACGCACGATTCACCCCGCGCACCTACACACTCAAGGTTTCCAAGAGCGTTACGGGCAATATGGGCGACAAGCGTGCCTACTTTAAGATGACGGCGACCTTTACGGGCCTCAAGGCTGGTCAGACCTACGCCATCGAGTATTCGGATGCGTCTGCCCAAGGCAGCCATGCGCTCGTGGCGCGACCGAATGATCGGGCCGAGACCGTGGAAAACAAGACGGCCTTTACGGCCGATGGCCAGGGCAAGGCGACCGTGCCGTTTGCCGTTAAGGACGGCCTGACCGTTTCGATTAAGGCGCTGGATTACAACGCGGTCTATACCGTGAGCGAAGACGATTATTCGTCGTTGGGGTACCACGCCGAGCTTACGGGTGCGAGCGGCACGCTCAACGGTCCGCGTGTGACCGTTGCCGTTGAAGCTAAGGCCACCAATTCCCGACAGGTCGCGGTGCCTACGGGTATTACGCGCAACCCCATCTATGCCCTGGCGATTTTGGCCGCCGGCGTGCTGTTGGCTACGGGCATGGTTGCGCTGCGTTTACGCCGCGGCTCCAAGAGGGGCGGGCGCCTATGAGAAGACATGGCGCCAGCAATGCTGGTGATGGGCCAGCCGCACGAGCGGCCCCGCAGGGAAGACCCCGGGGCTCGCGGTATTCGGCCGCGTCGAACGTGAGGTTGGGCGCCCATGCGGAGCCAGATCTGGGAGAAGCGGACGACCGGCGCGATATCGTGGGTTTTCTGGCGCGCTTGGCATTTTTTGTCGTGACGCTCTGGCTGCTCTTTGGCGTGGTCTTGGGCGTGGGTGCAGTCACGACTGGCGAGATGGCCCCGCGTATCTGTTCGGGTGACGTCATGCTCTACTGGAGGTTCAGCCAGAGCTTCAACGAGGGTGACGTGGTGGTATACACCGCGGATGGCGCAGAGCGCCTAGGCCGCGTGGTTGCCCGTCCCGGTGATGAGGTCACGATTACCGAGGAAGGCGAGCTCATGGTTAACGGGGCTGTTGTTGTGGAAAGCGACATCACCACGCCGACGCCGCGCTATGAGTCTGCTGTGGACTATCCCGTGCGCCTGGGAACGGATGAGTTCTTTGTACTGGCAGATTTGCGTGAGGGCGGCCACGACAGCCGCCTGTACGGGCCGATTGCCCGCTCGCAGATCAAGGGCAACGTGATCAGCGTGCTGCGCAGGTCGAACCTGTAGGCACGGAGATTGGTTTTATTAAGGGCATATGCCCGAGAGGAAGGATACAACATGAAAACTGGAAAGAGACGACTGACAGCATTTGCAGTTGTGGCTGCCACGATGCTGCTGGCTTTGGTGGGAGTTGTCGCGCCCGCGTGGGCGGAGGACAGTGCCGCTCAACCGCATCTGCCGGTAAAAGACAACAAGGTCACGATCACCTCGACGCTTACCATGAATGAGAATGCCGTGGTGCCTAATGCGACGTTTAACTATTCGATTGCGCCGGCGGATGAGGAGAGTGAGCTTACGAGCACGAGCGGTATGCCCGTTTATGCTGGAGTGACAGACGCCGTCACGCTTTCGCCGACTTCCGTTAATTTTTCCAACAAAGGCCTTACAAGCACAGAGAATACCGGTGAGAAAACTAAGACAATAACCGCCAAACTGAGTGCCGAAATTAAAACCTCTCTGTTCAAGGCTCCGGGTATCTATCGATATAAAATTACGCAGACGCCGTCAGGGCTGGACGGTCTCAACGTTACATACAAGGAGCTCTTCCTGGATGTTTACGTAGAAAACGAAGAGAATGGCGGTTCGGGCTATGTTGTTAAGGGCTGTATTCTTAGAACAGAAGCAGGCTCGGGCGAGAAGACCGCAGGTTTTTTGAACAAATATGTCACCCATAAGCTGACCATCACAAAGGTCGTCAAGGGCAACCAAGGTGACAAGAATAAGGACTTTAATTTTACCTTCACGATTAAAGGCGCTGACGGGGAGAGCTATGAGTACGCCACTGTGAAAAACGGTGCCACCACCATGAGCCAAACTCCAGCTACGTCGGGAACTGCGGTTACCGTAAGCCTTAAGCATGGGGAATCCGTCATCGTTTACGGTCTCTCATCGGAGGATAAATTCGCCGTAACTGAGGCGGATTATCATGGCGACGGTTATAAGACGTCGTACAAGATTGGTGATGGCACCAATTCGACAGAAGGTAGCTCTATTGTCGAGGAAGCTATCGGTGCTTACGACACCACGGTGATCTTTACCAACACCAAGGATGTTACCGTTCCGACCGATGTTATTCGGACGGTCGTTCCCTATGCGGCAATCGTCGCGTTTGCTGCCGTGATGGGCGTGGTCTTCTTCCGTCCTCGTCGTAATCGTCGTTAAAACAGCGAGGATTACAGCCGATGGAGCTTAAACGCATAGCTCGGCTGGCGAGAGCCGGCGACCGCGTGCTTACGTGGTTTGCCGGCTTTCTCGTGCTGCTCATGCTGCTGTACGGGGGCTATTCGCTGTGGGATACAAACAACGTTATGAACGGCGGGTTCATCAGCGATGAGCTGCTGCACTACAAACCCACCGGGACCAACGATTGCGCACGCCTGCAGGATCTGATGGCCAAAAATCCCGACGTTGTCGGATGGGTCACCATCGATGGCACCAACATCGATTATCCCTTCGTTCAGGGAAAAGATAACCAGGAATACCTCAACAAAAACGTGTTGGGGGAGTCCGCGGTTTCGGGAGCGGTGTTTTTGGATACGCGCAACAGCCGCGCGATGACCGATCCCTACAATCTGCTCTATGCGCACCACATGGATAACGGTGCGATGTTTGGCGATGTCGATCGGTTTCTAGACAGGGGCTTCTTTGACCTGCACCGCACGGGCACGCTCTACACAAAGGATGGGGCGTTCCGGCTGCGCATCGTTGCCGTGTGTTCGTTTGCTGCGAGTGATGACATTATCTTTGGGCCGGGAAACCTGGACCAGGCCTCGATGCAGACGCTGCTCACGCATATCTCGCAGACGGCGGTGCATGCGGACATGGATGACGTTGGCCCTGATTCGCGCATCATCGCTCTTTCTACCTGCAGTGATAAAACAAACGGGCGCCGAGCACTTATAGCAGAGGTCTTGTAGCTCATTGAATATTCCGATTAAGCTGCGCCCCATAGGCTGCATCAAGTTTGAGGCTCTCGGTCCATCATGGTAGAGTTGTCCGCGCGTGAATTTCGGCACACTGCGCGCTATCTGCGCTTTTACCGTTTGGAGGAGTGAGCTTGTGAATGCTTCTGTCGCCAAGAAGGCCAGCCAGGCGGTGCGCCTTCTGATGATGGCGCTCACGGCAGTTCTTATCTTTTTCTTCATCAATGTCATGTTGCTCGTCTCCGACATCCAGGGCACGGCGCGCGTGGTCAACTACGCCGGTCTGGTGCGCGGCACCACGCAGCGAATCGTTAAGCTCGAGGATGCAGGCCAGCCACAAGACGACCTGCTCAAGGCCGTTGATTCATACATTAGTGGTTTGCGCTACGGAAGCGACGACCTCAATCTCGTCCGTCTCGATGACGATGAGTATCAGGCAAAGATGACCGAGCTCGCGAGCTATTTTGACAAGCTTCGCACCGAGATTGCCCGTGTGCGCGAAGTCGGCTACGAGAACACCGACATCATCGCCATGAGCGAGGAGTTCTTTGGCATTTGTGACGATGCCACGAGGCTTGCGGAGGACTACTCCCAGGAGAAGGCCACGGCGCTCAATCGCCTTGAGGGTTTGGTGATTATCGACATCGTGGGCCTGGTGGCGACCTTTGCGGTCGAACTTGCTCGCGCGGTGCGCACTGCCGCGCTCAATCGCGAGCTGCAGAACAAAGTCTATCTCGATGAAGCCACGGGACTGCCCAACAAGAACAAGTGCGAGGAAATCTTGGGGCAGGGGCATCCCGTTTCCGCCGAAGCGCCTGTTGCGCTGTGTGTTTTCGATCTTAACAATCTGCATACGGTCAATAACAGCTTTGGCCACGAGAAGGGTGACGAGTACATCCGTTCTTTTGCCCAGCAGCTGGGGTGCGTGGCGTCCGAGACCTGCTTTGTGGGCCGCGACGGCGGCGATGAGTTTATCGCGGTGCTGTGGGATGCCGATCGAGCTGCCGTGGAATCCTGTCTCGCTCGGATTCGTGCGAACGTGAGCGAGTATTCCGAGGCTCACCCCGACATGCCTATCAGCTACGCGGTGGGCTATGCGCTTTCTAGTGATTATGATGAACCGCCCACGATGCGCGAGCTCTTTTCCCAGGCCGACAAAAACATGTACATCGACAAGAACCGCATAAAGATGGCCGAGCCAGCCGGGCCGCAACGCGAGGAACGGTAAGCCTGTAACAGAGGGCGGCTAATTTGAAGGCAGCTAAAAAGCCCCGTCCCAAAAAGACTGCCATGAAAAGAGGTCCTGGCCATTTGGCCAGGACCTCACTAACTTTTATTCCGTTCAAATGAGGAGTTGACTGCGCGCAGGGCTCCGTCTCGGGAGGGCGGCATTTTACCTCCGCGCGCAGTTTCGCAGCGCAGCGAGAATGTTTGAGCACGGAGGTAATATGCCGCCCTCCCGAGACGGAGCCCGTGGGTTTACCTACTCGAGCTCAAACGCACCCGTATACAGCTGGTAGTAATACCCGCGCTTGGCAATCAGCTCATCATGGCTGCCGCGCTCGATAATCTGCCCGTGATCCAGCACGCTGATCAGGTCGGAGTTGCGCACCGTGCTCAGTCGGTGCGCGATCACAAACGTGGTTCTGCCCTCCATCAGCGCATCCATGCCGCGCTGCACCAATGCCTCGGTGCGGGTATCGATGCTCGACGTGGCCTCATCCAAAATCATCGCGGGCGGGTCGGCCACCGCGGCGCGCGCGATGCTGATCAGCTGGCGCTGTCCCTGTGAAAGACCGCTGCCGTCGCCCTCGAGTACGGTGTCGTAACCGTTCGGCAGCATGCGGATAAACCCGTCGGCGTTGGCCAGGCGCGCCGCCTCGATGCACTGCTCGTCCGTGGCGCCGGGGCAGCCGTAGCGGATGTTGTCCATGACGGTGCCCGTAAAGAGATTCACGTCTTGCAGCACCACGCCCAGGCTCCGGCGCAGGTCGGCCTTGCGGATCTTGTTGATGTTGATCCCGTCGTAGCGGACCTTGCCGTCGTCAATGTCGTAGAAGCGGTTGATAAGATTGGTGATCGTGGTCTTGCCGGCGCCCGTCGCACCAACGAGCGCGATCTTCTGCCCGGGCTCAGCTTCGAGCTCGATATCGTGCAGCACGAGCTTTTGGGGCACATAGCCAAAGCTCACATGGTCGAACATAATATGCCCCTTGAGCGGCACGAGCCCGCAGCCGCCATCGTGATGTGGGTTCTTCCAGGCCCAGCGCTCGGTTCGCTCGCTCGTTTCGACAAGCGCGCCGTCCGCGTCCTCGCGCACGTTGACCAGCGTCACGTAACCGTCGTCGGACTCGGGCTTCTCATCCATGAGCGTAAAGATGCGCCCGGCGCCCGCAAGCGCGATGATGATCGAGTTGAGCTGGTTGGACACTTGCGCTACGGGGTTCATAAAGTTGCGCGTGAGCGTCAAAAACGATGCGATGGCGCCGAGCGTGAACGTGTCGAAACCGGTAAGTCCCAGGTTGGGTGTCCCTGCGATGGCCATGTAGCCGCCGAGCACAGCCACCACCACATAGATCAGGTAGCCAAGCGCGTTCATCATGGGCATGATCGAATTGCCCACGCCCTGCGCGTTCGTCGCAGCCTTTGCCCAGGCACGGTTGAGCTTACCCATTCCGGTACGTGCGGCGTCCTCGTGACAAAAGACCTTGATGACCTTCTGCCCGCCGCCCATCTCCTCGATGTAGCCGTTGAGCGCGCCGAGTGTATCTTGCTGCTCGATAGAAAACGCCCCGATGACCCCCGTGATGCGGCCCACGAACACGAGCACCGCCGCCATGAGCACGCAGACTACCACGGTGAGCCCCACGCTCATCCAAAGCATGCACACGAAGACCGCGACCAGCGTGAATGCCGAGCTTACGAGCTGCGAGAGCGACTGCGCGATCATCTGGCGCAGGGTGTCGGTGTCGTTGGTGTAGAGGCTCATGATGTCGCCGTGCGCGCGTGTGTCGAAGTAACGCAAGGGGAGCGTCTGCATGTGCGAGAACATATCGTCGCGGATGCGTTTGAGCGTGCCTTGCGCCACAGTAACCATCGCGCGGTTGTAGACGAGCGTGGCTGCAACGCCCACCACATAGACAGCGCCGATGGTGATGAGCGCGTGCGCAAGGCCCGTCCATATGGGAGCGTCGGTCGCCAAAAGCGGGACGATGTAGTCGTCGATGAGTGCCTGCAAAAACATCGACGACGCGGCGCTTGCGATAGCAGAGATCAGGATGCACGCGACGACGAGTACAAGCTGCCCTCGGTAGCAGGACATATACGAGAGCAGGCGCTTGACGGTTGCCATGTCGAGTTGCATCGCGGGCATGTCGGCGCCCGGTGCCGCTCCGTTTGCGGGGCGTTTATTCTGCTTACTCATCCTCTGCCGTTCCCTTCTGCTGCGACTCAAAGACCTCGCGATAGATATCGCTCGTGCACAAGAGCTCCTCGTGCGTGCCCACCGCGCTGATGCGCCCGTCGTCCATGACCACGATCTTGTCGGCGTGCATGACCGAACTCACGCGCTGCGCGATCACGATCTTGGTCGTGGCGGGCAGGTACTCGGCAAGGCCGCGTTGGATCTTGGCGTCGGTCTTGGTGTCGACGGCGCTCGTGGAGTCATCGAGTACGAGCACGCGCGGCTTGGCCACGAGCGCGCGGGCGATGCACAGGCGCTGCTTTTGCCCGCCCGAGACGTTGGTGCCGCCCTGCTCGATCATGGTCTGGTAACCGTCCGGCAGCTGGTCGATAAACTCGTCCGCGCAGGCGAGCTCGCAGGCGCGCACCAGCTCTGCATCGTTGGCCTCGGCGTCACCCCAGCGCAGGTTCTCGGCGATGGTGCCGCTAAAGAGCTCGTTTTTCTGCAGTACCATGGCCACCTGGCCGCGCAGCGCATCGAGGTCGTAGTCGCGCACATCGATGCCGCCCACGCGCACGGTGCCCGCGGTGACGTCATAGAGACGGGCGATCAGGTTCACAAGGCTCGACTTGGACGAACCCGTGCCGCCGATGATGCCCACGACCTCGCCGCTCTTGATGGTGAGGTTTACGTCCTCGAGTACGTTTTTCTCGGCCTTGCTCGCGTAGGCAAAGCTCACGTGGTCAAACTCCACGGAACCGTCCGCAACCTGCGTGACGGCGCGACCGGGCTCGGGGCTCGCGATGTCGCTCTGTTCGTTGAGTAGCTCGGCGATGCGCTTGGCCGAGCTCTGGGCAATCACGATGAGCGTAAAGACCATGGAGAGCATCATGAGCGCCATAAGGATTTGCGTGGCGTAGGTAAAGAGTGCGGTGAGCTGTCCTGTGGTGAGGCCGAGCGCGGCGTTGTTGCCCGAGGCCACGATGGCCCTAGCGCCGAGCCACGAGATGAGTATCATACATGCGTACATGCAGGCCTGCATGAGCGGCGTATTGAGTGCGATGAGGCGCTCGCCGCGGGCGAAGTCCTCGTAGATGCGTTGGCTGATGGCGCCGAACTTGCCGATCTCGTGCTCCTCACGGTTGAATGACTTGACCACGCGGATACCCGCAATGTTCTCCTGCACTACGTTGTTAAGCGTGTCGTAGGTAGCGAAGACGCGGTTGAAGATGCTGCTTACGCGCCACATGATGAGTCCGAGCGCGATGGCAAGGATGGGGATCACGGCTAGGAATACAAACGAGATCTGCCGGTTGATGGTAAACGACACGATCCAGCAGAACGCGAGCATCACGGGGCCGCGCACGCCCATGCGGATGATCATCATGTAGGCGTTTTGCACGTTGGTGACGTCGGTGGTGAGGCGCGTGACGATCGAGCCGGTAGAGAACTTGTCGATGTTGCCAAAAGAGAAGGTCTGCACGTTGTCGTACATATCGTCGCGCAGGTTGGCGGCGAAGCCCACCGCGGCGCGTGCGCCCATCCACGCGCCGCCGGCGCCCACTCCAAACTCGAGAACGGCAAGGAGAAGCAGGGCGATGCCAAGGCGCCAGACCTCGCCCATGTTGCCGGCCTGGATGCCGCGGTCGATAAGGTCGCTCATGACGAGCGGGATGGCGATCTCGAGTATCACCTCCAGGATGGAAAGTAGGATGGCGGTGACGGAGCTCTTGCGGTATTGCCGCAGGCTCCGTGCAAGCGTTCGTATCATGCATGTTCCTTTCGGTACGAATCGGGCTGAAATTACGTAGCAAGCTACGGAATAGGGTGTAAAGAAGCCCGTCGCAGGCGGATCGAATCCGGTGGGCGACGGGTGCTGATGAGGCTATTGTTTATTGTTTGCAGACGTTGGCGTAGATTCGCCTGAGCATGCGGATGAGCTCCGTCTGCTCGCGTTCATCAAGGCCGGCGAGCAGCTCTCGATCGCGTTCGCGCATGGTGGCACGCATGCGATCACCGGCATCGTGTGCCTTGTCCGTAAGCTCAACGACCTTATTACGTCGGTCATCCTCGGCTACCCAGGTGCGCACGAAGCCGTTTTTCTCGAGCCGGCTGACGAGGCCGGAGACCGTTGGGTGAGAGACCTTGAGGCTAGTTTCGATCTCTTTTTGGAGCGCTCGGCCCGCATGCTCAATGAGGTAGACGATCACCTGGCTTTGCGCAAAGGTGAGCCCTTGCTCCTTGAGGTCCGCATCGGCAGACGCCTGCATGCGCTCGTTGATTACCTTAAACAGGGGTCCAACAGCATCTTCGGGAACCATTCCAGCCACCATCCTTTCTGTAGCATGTTACGTTTATAGCACAACCAGAAGCATGCGACACATTCTTCACGAAACTGTCCTCGCTTTACGGCCTTTAGGGTCGTCTAATATCGGGACCTGACTATTCGGCAAACAATATCTGCAGGTAATCGCGTTTTCCGTGGAGAACACGGTCAATATAGACCTTCTGGTGAAAGCGGTAAAACGCGAGATAATTGTCACAGATCACGAACCGGTAATCGGAGCGTAGGGGATAGATCGAGGATAGTGGCGTGCCCGACTCCGGGAAGCTGGAGAGCAGGTCTATCCGAGCGAGGATACCCTCTACGATTCTCTCCGCTGCTGCGGGATTGTCCCGTTCGATGGCAATGTAGTCCCAGATGTCGTCGAGATCTTGCAGAGCCAGCGGAGAGTAGACGACCTTGCAGCTATGCATGGCTTGCAGCCTTGCGGCGGAAGTGTGCGGCGACGTTATCTGATGAGACCCATCCGCGCTCCTCGCCTGAGTTGCGCCCACGCTCAAGCTCGGACATCAGCGTGCTAATGGCGCAAAACCGGTCGTAATCTTTCATGTCGAGTACCGCGTAGCAACCGTGCCCGTTTTTAGTCAGAAACACCGGGGAGCCCTCGTGGACATCGGAGAGCACCTCGTTGTAATTGCGTAAATCGGAAACAGGCTTAATGGCAGGCATATAAGGCTCCAATCGATGTGCGGGAACTTACGATAAATTATACGATTAATATGCAGCACCTGCCAGTCAAAACGCCCCACACAAAACAAGGCCCTGGCCAAACGGCCAGGGCCTCACCATTTCTCTTCAGCTTGCGAGAAAAGACCGCGCGCGCAGGAGCTCCGTCGGGAGCGTAGGGCTATTTTGAGCTACTCGAGCTCAAATGCACCCGTGTACAGCTGGTAGTAATACCCGCGCTTGGCGATCAGCGCGTCGTGGTTGCCGCGCTCGATGATGCGGCCGTGGTCCAGACAGATGATCGCGTCGGAGTTGCGCACGGTGGACAGGCGGTGTGCGATGACAAACGTCGTGCGACCTTCCATGAGCTTATCCATGCCCGCTTGCACGATAGCCTCGGTGCGGGTGTCGATGGAGCTCGTGGCCTCGTCCAGGATCATTGCCGGCGGATCGGCGACGGCGGCGCGTGCGATCGAGATCAGCTGGCGCTGGCCCTGCGACAGCTGCGCGCCGTTGCCGGTGAGCATGGTGTCGTAGCCGTCGGGCAGGCGGGTGATAAAGTCATCCGCGCCCGCGAGCTTGGCCGCCGCGATGCACTCCTCGTCGGTGGCGTCCAGGTTGCCGTAGCGGATGTTGTCCATCACGGTGCCGGTGAACAGGTTCACGTCCTGCAGCACCACGCCCAGCGAGCGACGCAGGTCGGACTTGCGAATCTTGTTGACGTTGATGCCGTCGTAGCGGATCTTGCCGTCGGCAATGTCGTAGAAGCGGTTGATGAGGTTGGTGATGGTCGTCTTACCGGCACCGGTGGCACCGACAAACGCGACCTTCTGGCCCGGCTTGGCGTATACGGACACGCCGTGCAGCACCTCGTGGTCGGGCGTGTAGCCAAAGTCCACGTTATCCATGACCAGGTCACCACGCAGCGGCACGTACTCGATCTCGCCGGTCGCGCGGTGCGGGTGCTTCCATGCCCACATGCCGGTGCGGTGGTCGGCTTCCTCGAGCTGCCAGGTATCGGGGTTGACCTGCGCGTTGACGAGCGTCACGTAGCCTTCGTCGGCTTCGGGCTCCTCGTCGATGAGCTCAAAGATGCGGTCGGCGCCGGCGAGGCCCATGACCACGGCGTTGATCTGCTGCGAGATCTGACCGATCTGTCCGCAGAACTGCTTGGTCATGTTGAGGAACGGCACTACGACGGCGATGGACAGCGTCATGCCCGAGATGCTCAGATTGGGCACGCCCAGCGCCAGGAAAATGCCGCCTGCCAGTGCGACCAGCACGTAGAGCAGGTTGCCCAGGTTCATAAGGATAGGCATGAGGATGTTGGCGTACATGTTGGCCTTCTGCGAGACCTCGAAGAGCTTTTCGTTGCGCTCGTCAAAATCGGCCTCGGCGGCAGACTCGTGGCAGAATGCCTTGACGACCTTCTGGCCGTTCATGACTTCCTCGATATGACCCTCGACCACGCCGAGCTCGGTCTGCTGCGCAATGAAGAAACGCGCGGAGTTGGAGCCGAGCAGCTTGGTCATAAAGGTCATAAAGGCGACGCCTGCCACAATGACCAGGCACATCCAAACGCTGTAGTACAGCATGATAAAGAACACCGTGACGATGACGATGGTCGTCATGAGCAGGTTGGGCAGCGACTGGCTGATCATCTGGCGCAGCGTGTCGATGTCGTTGGTGTAGTGGCTCATGATGTCGCCGCGCTGGTGCGTGTCGAAGTAGCGAATCGGCAGGTCCTGCATGCGGTTGAACATCTTCTCGCGCAGCTTCTCGAGCGAGCCCTGCGTGACGATGGCCATGGCGCGGTTCCAGAACAGCGAGGACAGGATGCCGACGCCGTAGATGCAGGCGAGGGTGGTCACGAGCTGTGCGATCTTGGGCTGTGCGGCTTCCCAATCGCCCGACTGCCACGATTCGCTAATAATCTGCAGGGCGCTCTGAAGGAAGGTCGCGCCGATGGAGTTGATGATGGCGCAGAGCACCACGCCGACGACGACGAGGGGCAAAAGCACGGGGTAGAAGCCAAAGAGCGTCTTGATGAGGCGCGACATGGTGCCGCCCTTGCGGTTGAGCGCGCGCTCGGCGGTCGTTGCCTTACTCATGTGCCTCGCCTCCTTCCTGGGTTTGAGCTTGCGTTGCGGATGCCTCGGTGTCGGCCTCGACGGCCTCTTCGCCTTCGGCAGACATCTTGTTTTGCGAGGTAAAGGTCTCGCGGTAGATCTCGCTCGTCTTGAGCAGCTCGTCGTGGTTGCCGATCTGCGCGATACGGCCGCCCTCCATGACGATGATGCGGTCTGCGTCCTGCACGGAGCTGATGCGCTGGGCGATGATGAGCTTGGTCGTGTTGGGCAGATAGCTTGCCAACCCTGCGCGGATCTTGGCGTCGGTCTTGGTGTCGACGGCGCTGGTGGAGTCGTCCAGGATCAAGATCTTGGGGCGACGCAGCAGAGCGCGCGCAATGCACAGGCGCTGCTTCTGACCGCCCGAAACATTAGAGCCGCCCTGTTCGATCCAGGTGTCGTAGCCCTTGGGGAAGCCGTCGACAAACTCATCGGCGCAGGCCAGATGTGCCGCCTCGCGGACTTCCTCGTCGGTGGCGTTCGGGTCGCCCCAGCGCAGATTTTCGGCGATGGTGCCGCTAAACAGCACGTTTTTCTGCAGCACCATGGCGACCTGGTGGCGCAGCGCGTCCAGGTCGTAGTCGCGCACGTCCATGCCGCCCACGCGCACGGTGCCTTCGGTGGCGTCGTACAGGCGGGCGATGAGGTTTACAAGCGTGGACTTGGCCGAGCCAGTGCCGCCGATGATGCCGATGGTCTCGCCGCTCTTAATGTGCAGGTCGATATCGTCGAGCGCCTGGCGCTTCGCATGCGCGGAATACTTAAAGCTCACATGGTCAAAGTCGATGGAACCGTCGGCAACCTCGAGCACGGGCTCGGCGGGATCGGCGATCGTGGGCTCGGCGGCCAGCACCTCGGTAATGCGGTGCGCCGATTCGTCGGCCATGGTCACCATGACAAAGATCATCGACAGCTGCATCAGGCTCATAAGGATCTGGAAGCCATAGGTAAAGATCGAGGAGAGCTGGCCCACGTCGAACAGCGTACCCTGGCTCGTGATGATGAGCTTGGAGCCCAGGTAGATGATGACGACAAACGCGCCGTTGACGCAGATGTTCATCATGGGGTTGTTAAAGGCCAGCAGCTTCTCGGCGCGGGTGAAGTCCATCTGGACGTCGCGTGCAGCGGTCGCGAACTTCTCTTTCTCAAAGTCTTCGCGCACATAGCTCTTGACCACGCGCATGCCGGTGACGTTTTCCTCGACGGACTCGTTAAGGGCGTCGTACTTGTGGAACACGCGCGAGAAGATGGGGCGCACCTTAAAGATGATAAAGAACAGTCCAAAGCCCAGCAGCGGAATGATGACCAGGTAGACCATGGCAACGCTGCCGCCCATGATAAACGCCATGGTAAAGGCGAAGATCAATACCAGCGGTGCGCGCACGGCGATACGGATGATCATCATAAAGGCCTGCTGCACGTTGTTGATGTCGGTGGTCAGGCGCGTGACGAGTGAAGAGCTCGAGAACTCATCGATGTTGGCAAAGCTGAACGTCTGGATCTTGTAGAACAGGTCGTGACGCAGGTTCTTGGCGAAGCCGCAACTCGCATGGCTGCAGGTGACGCCGGCAGCGGCGCCAAAAGCAAGCGACGTAAGCGCGATGAGCACCAAAAAGCCCGCGGTGGGAAGCATCTCGGCTACGGTGGCGCCGTCTTTGATGGCGTCGATCAGGTTGGCGGTGATAAATGGAATCAGCATCTCGCAGAGCACCTCGCCAAGCACGAGCAACGGCGTGGCAACGGTGACTTTCATATAGTCGCGGATGCTTCCCATGAGGGTTTTAATCATCCAGTTCCTCCCAAGTTACGCGGATTTTATCGAGCATTTCGGCGAGGTCCTCGCGCTCGTCGTGGGTGAGGGCACTAAAGGCCTGCTCTCTAAAGCGAATGCGGGCTGCCTGCTCAACGCGGGCCTTTTCCCATCCCGCATCGGTCAGGCGGATGGTGAGCTGCCGACGGTCTTTGGGATTGCGACTGCGCTCGATAAGACCGCCCAGTTCGAGCTTGGACAGAATCTCGGAAAGGGACCCCGGCTTGAGGTCGAAGTGCATGCCGAGCTCCTGTTGGGACAGCTCGCCGGTCGGCTGCTTGGCGAGTAGGCAGACAATAGGCGCCTTGCCAGATATGCCGCCGCCGTGAAAATGCATGTAATGGCCGCAAAACCCCAGCCCATGGAGGATTCTCTTGGCGAGACGGTCCTCCTTGGACTGAGTCTCGGGCTCGTCTGCCGGCTGCGAGGGGTCGTCGCCGGGTTCATGCGGATGGGCGTGTGGTTCAACACACATATCTAATCTTCGCTCCTTTCTTTAGTTAGGTAGATGAATTGTTTTGTGCCTAACTAATCTAGGAGCGTGAGAAATAAATGTCAAGGTACCAAACTTATAGTTACGGCGTTTTGCCAAACGCCGTAACCGCTCGACGCTGCAAACGCTCCTAAGCGGCAATCTGGCGTTCAATCGTCGGGCATGGCCACAAGGCCTATGCCCTCCTCTTTCACGCCACCTTGCTCGCTTAGGAACGCTTTCGCTGTCCGTCCTCAATCTACAGCGCTGCCTGGGTTGGCATTTGAGTGATCCGTGGGGGACGGAGGATAACGGATCATTTTGGGCTGCGGTGACACCCTTCCGAAGTTGCTTTGCCCAAAACTATGCCGGATTACTACGATGAATTCGAAATCTCAGACCTCGGCATTGTTTTTCGGAAAATCACAAGCTGTCTACCTGCGGTTTTGTTGGAGTGCAATTTGTTGTGGTTGGAGACTGGCGGTTTATCGTAGTAATCTGGCATAGTTTTGGAATGGTAGTAAATAGGTGGCAGCTACTGTGCCGCTGCCGCCGTGATTTGCCTCCCATTTTCGAAACCTTTCCGCAACAATTTGCCCTTCGCACTGTTCGACTCTGCTCGCAACGTCCCCTGCGCTACACTTAGTCGCACTGTGGCGCTGCTGCGCCGTGCCCGAACCAAGGGAGACCCTCATGAAGAACACTCAGCTGCTGTTGATCAACGATATGTGCGGCTACGGCAAGGTCGCGCTCTCCGCCATGCTGCCGGTGCTGTCGCACATGGGCTATCGCATCCACAACCTGCCGACGGCGCTGGTGTCCGATACGCTCAACTATCCCAAGTTCTACATCCATGACACCACCGAGTACGTGCGCCAGAGCCTCGCTATCTGGGAGGAGCTCGGGTTTGAGTTCGACGCCATCTCGACCGGCTTTATCGTGACCGAGGAAGAGACGCGCATCATCTCGGACTTTTGCCACCGTCGCGCGCAAAAGGGCACCAAGGTGTTCGTCGATCCCATCATGGGCGACAACGGCAAGCTCTATGCCGGTGTGCCCGAGTCCACGATTGGCCTTATGCGGCACCTGCTGGAGTGCGCAGACTACGCGGTGCCCAACTACACCGAGGCCTGTCTGCTCGCCGATACGCCTATTGCAGAGCAGATCACGCCCGATGAGGCCCGCGCCCTTGTGGACGCTGTGCGCGAGCTGGGTGCCAAGTCGGTGGTCATTACGAGCGCCGTGGTCAATGGCACGAACGCGGTTATCGGTTACGACCATGTGGCGGGGGAGTACTTCACGATTCCCTTTGAGCTCATTCCGGTCTATTTCCCGGGCACGGGCGACACGTTCTCGGCGGTGCTCGTCGGCCGCGTTATGGCCGGTTGGAGCCTGCAGCGTGCGACGAGCGATGCCATGCGCGTGGTAGCGGAGCTTATCGAGCGCAATGCCGACCAGGAGGATAAGTCCGCCGGCCTTCCCATCGAGGCCTGCCTGGATGTGATTGACCATGAGTAATGCTGATGAGGGCGGCGTCAAGCCTGCGGGCGAGAACAAGCCGCGCGGCGCGCCGCGTGGCAAGCGTCCGCGTATCCGCGTGAGCTGCGTGGACCAGCTGGGTGCGTGCCGCTGCCACCATGGTCACAAGCCGGGCGACGTCTTTGACTTCGACCGAGACCGCGGCAAGATGTGCGCTATGGCCTGCCATGTGGGCTTTCCCTATATCGATATCCTGCGCTATGGCGGAACCGTGCCTGGCAACGAGCCCGGCACGGCAAAGTTCTGCTGCCCCGAGGTCGATACGCTGAACGTCTGGCTTGCCGAGATCGTCGACGAGTAGTCGAGCGCAATGTGACAAAGGGACAGTCCCTTTGTCACATTCGCCGGGGCTGCCCCTTCTTTTTGCTTATAATCCTAAATCTCTGCATTTCATCCGATTTTAGGTTCTAAAAATCCTACATTTCATCGATAATTAAGCGCATAAAACTTTGCATTTCATTTGATGACACTGAGGGGAGAGCCTATGCTGCGCAGGAAAATAGCGGCAGAGCTGGAGCGTTGGCTGAAGTCTGCCGAGCAAAAGGCCTTATTCATCACGGGTTCTCGCCAGATCGGCAAAAGCTATTCGATTCGCGCATTTGGCAAAGCCAGCCATGCAACCTACATCGAGCTCAATCTCATGGAAAATCGCCAGGCAAAAGATGCTCTTCTCGAGGCGCGGAATGCCGATGATTTCATCAGCAGGGTGACGCTTCTTTCGGGAAAGTCGATTGCACCAGGCAAAACGCTCGTGTTTATCGATGAGGTCCAAGAGGCCCCCGACATCATGACGATGGCAAAGTTCCTTGTTGAGGACGGGAGGTGCCGTTGGGCGTTTTCGGGGTCAATGCTCGGGACTCAATTCAAGGGCGTCAGGTCCTATCCCGTGGGGTATGTCCACGAGCTTAGGATGTTCCCGCTCGATTTTGAGGAGTTTTGCTGGGCAACCGGGGTGAGCGAGGGGGCTCGCCAAACGATACGTGACGCGTGTATCAGCGAAAGGCTCATTCCTGATTACATTCATGACGCGATGATGGCAAACTTCAGGACCTATACCGTTGTCGGGGGAATGCCGGAGGTCGTGCAGCGTTTCCTTGACACGCAGGGCGACCTTGCCTCTGTTCGTCAGCTACAGTCAGAGCTCAACGAACAGTACCGGCGGGATATCTCCAAGTATGCAAGCGGGCGAGCCCTTCAGGTGCAGAGCATCTACGATCAGCTCCCTATTATGCTCGAGGGCGAAAACAA
>DAWBYD010000054.1:0-4798 GCA_052278285.1 Collinsella sp.
GCAGGACCTGGACGTGATGAAGTCCCAGATCGCTCATGTCGAGACCGTCCGCGAGACCGCTACCATGAGCTCCTTCATGGCCGTCGGCTTCGGCAGCCGCGACGACATGTACATCGGCAAGGGCGACGCCTACATGGCTGAGGTCTCCGAGTCTGTCCAGCAGGCTTACGAGGATGGCGTTCTGGATCACCGTCCCACGCTCATCTCCCTGCAGTCCGACTCCGATCACCCCACGCAGTCCTCTGCCGACATGCTCTACCTTATCAACGAGTTTGGCGGCCTCGAGAACCTCAAGGGCAAGAAGGTTGCCGTCACCTGGGCCTATTCGCCCTCTTACGGCAAGCCGCTGTCCTGCCCGCAGTCGCTGATCAGCCTGCTGCCCCGCTTTGGCATGGACGTCACCCTGGCTCACCCCGAGGGCTACGACCTCATGCCCGAGGTCGTCGAGCGCGCCAAGGGCTATGCCGCCGAGTCCGGCACCACCTTTAAGCAGGTCAACACCATGGCCGAGGCCTTCGAGGGCGCCGACATCGTGATCCCCAAGAGCTGGGCTCCGTTTGCCGCCATGGAGAAGCGTACCAACCTGTACGCCGAGGGCGACGACGCCGGTATCGCTGCGCTCGAGAAGGAGCTGCTCGCTCAGAACGCTACGCATCAGGATTGGTGCTCCACGACAGAGCTCATGGAGAAGACCGCCAACGGCCAGGACACCATCTTTATGCACCCGCTGCCCGCCGACATCTCCGGTGTCTCCTGCGAGCACGGCGAGGTCAACGCCGACGTCTTCGACATGCACCGCGTGGGCATGTACAAGGAGGCCAGCTACAAGCCGTACGCCATCGCAGCCATGATGTTCCTGCAGAAGGTTGCCGATCCCGCCGCTACCCTCAAGGCCCTCGACGAGCGCAACACCGCCCGTTGGTTCCAGGCCTAAAGCTGGGCTGAGAAATGGCTAAGCGTATCGTTGTCGCCCTGGGCGGAAACGCCCTCGGCGCCAACCTTCCCGAGCAGATGGAGGCCGTCAAGACGACTTCCAAGGCTATCGTCGACCTGATCGAGGAGGGCAACGAGGTCGTCGTCGTGCATGGCAACGGTCCCCAGGTGGGCATGATCGCCAACGCGATGGCTGAGCTCACGCGCTCTAATCCTCAGAAGTACGTTCCCTGCCCCTTGTCCGTTTGCGGCGCCATGAGCCAGGGCTACATTGGCTATGACCTGCAAAATGCGCTGCGCGAGGAAATGCTCGACCGCAATATCGACAAGGGTGTCGCCACCGTGCTCACCCAGGTCGAGGTTGCGGCAGACGACCCGGCCTTTGCCGACCCGGTCAAGCCGATTGGTCCGTGGATGAGCGAGACCGAGGCCAAGGAGCTGGAGGCCGACCGCGGCTACCAGTTCATCCACGACGAGAAGCAGGGCTTCCGTCGCGTGGTTGCCTCGCCCAAGCCCGTGAACATCGTCGAGCTCGACACCATTAAGTCGCTCGTCGAGTCCAACCATGTGGTGATCTCCTGCGGCGGCGGTGGCATTCCCGTCACCAAGGCCCAGGGCAACCACCTTAAGGGCGCTGCCGCCGTCATCGATAAGGACTTTGCGGCCGAGAAGCTCGCCGAGCAGCTCGATGCCGATGCCCTGGTTATCCTGACGGCCGTGGAGAAGGTTGCCATTGGCTTTGGCACCGACCACGAGCAGTGGCTCGACACGCTGACCGCGGCTGACGTAAAGCGTCTGTCCGAGGCCAACGAGTTCGGTCGCGGCTCCATGCTGCCCAAGGTTCAGGCCGCCTCGACGTTTGCCGAGAGCAAGCCGGGCCGCACGGCGCTCATCACACTGCTCGAGAAGGCGCGCGATGGCCTTGCCGGCAAGACCGGTACCACGTTTACCGGCGACGCTGAGTAGGCATATCTGCACCATTGAGGAGGGTGCCCTGCGTCGCGGGGTGCCCTCCTTTGTGCTATGGAGAGCCAAGGGGCGTTCGCTGGAAAAACGAGCGCATACCTGTTCCGACGGAGTGCGAGCTTGGTATGGTGGGTATAGCAACTATGGTGTCCAAGGCAGCCAGGGGAGGTTTGCGGAGATGAAACTTGGATGCGTCATTATGGCTTCGGGCGAGGGCAAGCGGTTTGGCTCTAACAAGATGCTTGCCGATATCTATGGCGAGCCGCTGATTGCCCGGACCATCGATTCGGTTCCCCGGGGCTTTGACGTCGTGGTTTCGACGCGTTGGCCCGAGGTCGCTCAGATTTGCGAGGACAAGCATTGCCCGTGCGTGCTGCACGATGGCGAGCTGCGCAGCGAAAGCGTCCGTGCGGGCCTTTCGTGGGGAGTCGAACGCAACTGGAAAGGTTGCCTCTTTTTGCCGGGCGACCAGCCGCTCGTGAGTTCGGATTCTTTTGAGGCTATGGTTCGTGCATTTGACGAGCGTGGCCGCAAGCATCCGGTGCGTCTTGCGTGCAACGGTGAGCCTTCGAGCCCGGTGCTCTTTCCGGCGGAACTATTCGATGCGCTTATGTGTCTTGAGGGCAAGGACGGCGGCGGTTCGATCCTCAAGGGCCGTACCGATGTGGTGTTGGTCGAGGCGCGTGCCTACGAGCTGTGGGACGTCGATACCGTCAAGGGACAGCGACGCATAACGGAGCATATTGCCGCCTGCTCGTATTTTGATCGCGTGGCCAACTGCATCAATCAATAAGGAGCAATTATGATCATCATCAAAAACGGCGCGCTCGTGACGCCCCAGGGGCTTCGCCGCGCCGATCTTGCCATGGAGGGCGACAAGATTGTGCGGATCGCCGCAGCGATTGAGCCGGGCGCCGACGATACCGTCGAGGACGCCGCGGGCTGCTGGGTGTTTCCCGGCTTTATCGACGGCCACACGCACATGCAGTGCTGGACTGGCATGGATTGGACAGCCGATAGCTTTGAGACCGGCACGCGCGCGGCTGCCTGCGGCGGCACGACGACCATTGTGGACTACGCGACGGCCGATCGCGGCGTGACCATGCCCGATGCCTTGGCCGAGTGGCATCGCCGCGCCGACGGAACCTGCACGGCCAACTACGCTTTTCATATGGCACTCGCCGAGTGGAATGAGCGCAACCGCGCCGATCTTTCGGCCATGCGCGAGGCGGGCGTATCGTCGTTTAAGACCTACTTTGCCTACGATCATTTGCGCCTGGACGATGCCGAGACGCTCGAGGTGCTCGAGGAGCTCAAGCGTATTGGCGGCATACTGTGCGTGCATTGCGAGAACGGTACGCTGGTGAATGAGCTGCAGAAGCGCGTGTACGAGCAGGGGATTCATGGGCCCGAGGGGCATGCGCTCAGCCGCCCGGACGTGTGTGAGGCCGAAGCCGTGAGCCGCCTGCTGTATCTGGCGCACCTGGCCGGGGACGCTCCGGTCAACGTGGTGCACCTTTCGACCAAGCTGGGGCTCGAGGCCATTCGCGCTGCCAAAGCGCGCGGGCAGAAGGATATCTATGTCGAGACCTGCCCCCAGTATCTGATGCTCGACGACACCTGTTATCTGGAGCAGGGCGAGGACGGCTTTGCGGGCGCCAAGTATGTGATGAGCCCGCCGCTGCGCCATGCCGGTGACCGTGCCGCGCTGCGCGAGGCGCTTGTGGCCGGCGAGATCGATACGATTGCGACCGACCACTGCAGCTTTAACCTGCACGGGCAAAAGGACCGCGGGCGCGACGATTTCCGCGCGATTCCCAACGGCGGGCCCGGCGTGGAGCATCGTCCCGTCGCGATTGCCACGAGCTTTGAGGGACAGCTGGGTCCCGAGGATCTGTGCCGCTTGATGAGCGAGAACCCGGCGCGCGTTTTTGGCATGTATCCACGCAAGGGCTGTCTTGCCGAGGGTGCCGATGCCGACGTGTGCGTGTGGGATCCCCAGGCGCGCTGGACCATTCGCGCCGCGACACAGCATCAGGCTGTGGACTACACGCCGCTCGAAGGCTTTGAGGCACATGTCCGCGCCAAGGCCGTGTTTGTGAACGGCGTGCTGGCGGCACGCGACGGCGAGCCTACCGGAGCCCAGCCCGGTCGCTACGTGCCCCGCTAGCAGCAAAGATGCCGTGTCCCCTCCGCAGTTGCGGTGAAATACGGACTGTTTGCGGCCGTCAGGCGGCCAAACAGTCCGTATTTCACCGCAACTGACGAGATGGGGCCGGCTACTTGAGGCTGGTGGCGATGAGGGGGCGGTTGAGGGCTGCCTCGAAGCGATCTGCCATCGTGGGGTCGCTGAGCGTGTCGACTTGGTTGAGCATGATGCGGGCATTGTTGAGGTTCAGCATCCGCATCTCGGCATTGAGCACCTGGGCGACGCGCTCGGGCGTGGCGATGTCGGTGAGCTCGCAGCCGCAACGCTCGCAAAAGAGCTCGGGGCGGTGGACGGCTTCGTTGATGGGCTTGCTGAGTCCCGAGGCGCCGACGAGCCAGATGACGTTGGCCGTGCCGGAGGGAATTACCGGCTCCCAGGCGGCATGCGCCTTGAGCGGGAGTCGCTTGCTGCCATCTGCCTCGGCCAATACATAGTCAAAGCGCTGCGCCAGCTCGTTGAGCGGCTCAACGGGGGCGGAGAGCTTGCCTGTCTCCGGGCCCAAAACACCCGCCTGGCAGATACTTCCGCGGTTCATGCCCGCGCATGCCTCGCAGGTGCAGCCGGGAACATGCAGGGCCCCCGGCTTCCAAGGCGCGGCGTCCAGGCGACGATTCGACCCGTCCCATGGCACGCCGGCAACGGGAAGCATATGCGTGGTGGTGCAGAGGAGCACGCGGCCGCCAGCGCGCA
>DAWBYD010000055.1:0-8014 GCA_052278285.1 Collinsella sp.
GCGACACGCTGGTTGGTCGTATGACGCCGGCCGGCGAGCGCGACATCGACGAGCTGGGCCTTTCGCTCGAGGAGCTCAACGACATCGACCGCGTCTACGTGATCGCTTGCGGCACCAGCTATCACGCTGGCCTCATTGCCAAGAATCTCATTGAGGGCTGGGCTCGCATCCCCACCGAGGTGGAGGCGGCCAGCGAGTTCCGTTATCGCAACCCCATCATTACGCCGACGACGCTTGTCGTTGCCGTGTCCCAGTCGGGCGAGACGGCCGATACCCTTGCCGCCATTCGCGACGCGCGCATCAAGGGCGCCAAGGTCTTCGGCATCACCAACGTGGTGGGCAGCCCCGTGGCGCGTGAGAGCGACGGCGTCATCTACACCAAGGCCAACAAGGAGATCGCGGTCGCCTCGACCAAGAGCTTCATCGGCCAGGTCGTGAGCCTTACACTTTTGGCCCTGCTGCTGGCGCAGGTCAAGTACCGCTTGACCACCAAGCAGGCGCGCATGCTGTTCCGCGAGCTTTCCGATACGGCCGAGCAGATCCAGTGGATTTTGGATACCCAAACCGAGTCCGTTCATGAGGCTGCCCTGCTGTGCAAGGACGCGCAGTCGGCGCTGTTCGTGGGCCGTGGCATGGGTGCCGCTATTTCCTACGAGGGCGCGCTCAAGCTCAAGGAGGTCAGCTACCTGCACGCCGAGGCATATGCCGCCGGTGAGATGAAGCATGGCCCCATTGCCCTGATCGACCCGGGCTTCCCTGTCATCGCCGTGGCCACCAAGAGTGCCACCTACGACAAGACCGTGTCGAACCTCATGGAGTGCAAGGCGCGCGGCGCCAAGGTCATCGTCGTTGCCACCGAGGGCGACGAGGAGATCAACAAGATCGCCGACTGCATCATCCGCGTGCCGGCAGTCCGCGACGTGTTCAGCCCCATTACGGCGAGCGTTCCACTGCCGCTGCTCGCCCGCGAGGTCGCCATCCTGCGCGGCTGCGACGTCGCCCAGCCCCGTAACCTGGCCAAGAGCGTCACGGTAGAGTAGTTGGTTCCGCCGTTCTAGCGACTAAGGCCCGGCTCCGCATCAAGACGGAGCCGGGCCTTTTCTGCATTTGACCAGATAAAACCTGCCAAAATGAACCTGTCCCTTTTTGGCGGGTTAGCGGAGCTTGCTGGTCTCGAAGTACTCGGGGAACTGGTCCAGAACCTCGGTTTGGTTGCGGAACATCATGTGCAGGTGCTTGCTGACCAAAAAGCTCGCTTCGATGGGGTCGCGACCGGCGATAGCGCGGCGAATCTGCTTGTGTTCGTTCACGATGTCCTGATTGTCGAGAACCTGCGTGGCAGCGCGCAGCCAGCGGAAGCGCTCCAGGTCGGCATTGGTCTCTTCGAGCCACGACCACACGGTGCTGCGACATGCGATGCTAAAAATCATGTGATGCATGAGGTTGTCGCTCAAAAAGAAACCGATGCGATCCTCTTCGGCCATGGCCTTTTCCTGCAGCACGATGGCGCGGGCGAGCTGCTCGATGCCAGCCGACGTGGCGCGCGCACAGCACTCCACGATCACCTGCTTTTCCAGATGCTCGCGGATGTAACAGGCGCTCTCGGCAAGGGTGAGGTTGATGGGTGAGACGTAGGTGCCGCTCTGGGGCACGGTGCGCACCAGGCCTTCCTGCGCCAAGCGAACCAAAGCCTCGCGCACGGGCGTGCGACCCATGTCCAGGTCATCGCAAAGCTGCTTGACGCCCAGCTTTTCGCCCGGCTTGTAGTCCAGGTAGACGATTTTGCGTCGAATGGTGTGGTAGGACTGGTCCTGTAGGCTCGTTTCCTGCTCGCCGACGTGCATCGATTCTTCCATAGCGCCTCGCAACTGTTCTATCAAACTCATATGTCAGTTGTTAATTATGCCGCGAATCAGCTCTCCGCGGTGGGTAATTCGGCTGTTGCCTGAGAACTATTGCGGCATCTTAGTCTGTGTTTGCGCAAGGCTGCGCTCAATGTTGCCGTATCATAAGCCGTCGCAAACGTGAAATAGAAAGAAGGAATCCCATATGCAACTGGCAAATATCGTACGCGAGCGCTGGAAAGGCGTCTTGTTCTGCCTGATCATCGCCATTCCCGCGACGTTGCTCGGCAAACAGGTTGAGGTGGTCGGCGGGCCGGTGTTTGCCATTCTCTTTGGCATGGTCCTGGCGCTCGTCTTTCCCAAGAAACGTCGCGAACAGCTCGCCGCCGGCGTTACCTATACGTCCAAAAAAGTCTTGCAGTACGCGGTTATCCTGCTTGGCTTTGGCATGAACCTCTCCCAGATTCTATCCAAGGGCGCCCAGTCGCTGCCCATTATCGTGGCGACAATCTCGACCTCGCTTGTCATCGCCTTTGTGCTCTGCCGCGTTATGAACGTTCCGGGTAAGATCGCGACGCTTGTGGGCGTGGGCTCGTCGATTTGCGGCGGTTCTGCCATCGCTGCGACCGCACCCGTCATCGATGCCGACGATCGCGAGATTGCCCAGGCCATTTCGGTCATCTTCCTGTTTAACGTTATCGCGGCGCTCGTGTTTCCGACGCTCGGCGGCATGCTCGGGCTGACTAACGAGGGCTTTGGCCTGTTTGCCGGTACCGCCATCAACGACACCTCGTCCGTAACGGCTGCGGCGAGCGCTTGGGACAGCATGCATCCCGGCGCCAATGTGCTCGAGAGCGCCACGGTGGTCAAGCTCACCAGGACGCTGGCCATTATTCCCATCACGTTGGTTCTCGCATGCTGGCAGATGCATCTGGCGCGCAAGGCCGGCGGCGACGCCAAAAGCACGTTCTCCCTCAAACGCGCGTTTCCCATGTTTGTGCTGTTCTTTGTGCTGGCGAGCGTGATCACTACGGTGCTTCAGCTTCCCGCGCCCATTACGGCGCCCATCAAGGAGCTATCGAAGTTCTTTATTGTGATGGCCATGGCGGCTATTGGTTTTAATACCGATATCGTCGAGCTGGTCAAAAAGGGCGGCAAGCCCATCGCGCTGGGCTTTTGCTGCTGGATTGGCATTGCGTGCATGAGTTTGGGAATGCAGCACGTGCTGGGAATCTGGTAGAGAAGTAGCTTATTTGCGTGCTGCGTGCTGGTGAGCGCATGCCTGCGGTGGAGCGATAGGAGCTCTTGCGGGTATGGCTTGTCCGCAGGTTTATAAGTCCCGAAGAGCTCTTATCGCCCCGCCAGGATGGCGATGCGGGGCAACACCTATACTCGCAGGACGGCGCTTTCTGCCCTATAGTGTTTGGTGAGCAATATCGTTCAATTTTGAAACACTCGGTCGTGCGACCGTCGGCGGCTGCATGTCGCCGCGGACAGGGGCAAATCATGGATAGCGATGCCAAGCTGAACATCTTGACCGAGGCCCTGGCTGCTGCCGGGGCCTCGGCATTGGCAATCGATGCGCGTGGGGACGTCGCGATCTCGACCATGAATGACGCGGCGCTTGAGCGGGATGTGGCGGCTTTTGTAGCTGAGCGCCTCGACCGTATAGGAGACGGCGCGCGTCTGGTTATGGGGCGTGCGGGTGCGCGCCTGAGCCTGACCGTTCGCCCCACCGACAAAGAGGGCGGGGGACTTTGGGTCGTCGTGGTCCGCGAGGTGCGCGGTGCCGCGGCGCATGCGGGCATCGAGTGGCTCACCGCCGACGAAGTTGAGGCCCGCTACGAATCGAGCGCGTACGGCATCGTTGAGGGGGCGGCCTCGGTGGCTGCGCCGGTTGCAGAGAGTTACGCGCGCGGTGTGCCTCTTATGCTCGAGGGCGAGCTGGGAGCGGGTCAGGTCGAGATCGCCAAGCGCCTCTATCTGGACGGTCCTTTTGCCGATCAGCCCTTTGTTTCCGTTGCGCTCGATGAGCTCACCGAGCGCGGTTGGCGCCATGTACTCAAAAGCGTCGAATCGCCGTTGTTCCAAATGGGGCTGACCCTTTGCATTGAGGGCTGGAACGCGGTTGGCCCCCAGCGCCTCCGCGAGCTGGTCTCCACGATGACCGACACCGCGTTGGCGCCGCGCTGCCATGTGGTGCTGACGGCGAATGACATGCCGGGCGGCGGCGAAAGTGATCAAGCCGCCTTTGTGACCGCGCGCTTCGCCTGTGCGGTGAGCGTCGCGCCGGCAATCGCCGAGCAGGGAGCCGCGTCGACGAAGGTCGCGCGCTATTTGGAATATCTCGCTGATGCATTTGGGACGGCAGCGCCTACGCTGTCTGCCGCGGCGACGAAGACGCTCGATGCTTACCGCTGGCCGCGCAACTATCTGCAGCTCCGCGAGGTCTCGGAACGTCTGTATATATTGGTGGGGACGGGCACGGTGGACCGCGCTGTGGCGGAGGAAGTGCTCGCCCAAGAGGACGTGATTAAGACCGCAACCTTTGGCGCCCCGACGCTTGAAAGTGACCTGTATATCCTGCGACCGCTGGCCGATACCGAGCGAGATATCGCGCATCTGGTTGTAGACCATCTCCACGGCAACCGAACCCGTGCGGCGGAGGTGCTGGGCATAAGCCGTACAACGCTGTGGCGCTTGCTGAAGGACGATGACCGTTGAGCGAGGCGCCCGTGACCGCACGCGACGCGTGTGCTACAGTCCAAAGCGTTATTGTTTCGATTTGGTTACGGCGTGCGAGGGCATATGGCTGAGACTTCAAAACCGAGCCGCAGAAGGCGGAGTGCCGCGCCGGTCAACCGACGCACAACATCGGTGACGTGGGGCAAACACGCCTCGGGGTTTGATGGCTCGTTCAAGCGCACTAAATACGGCTATCCTTCGGCAAGCGCCCGCTTGGCAATGCAGGCAGAGTCCTCGCTGTGGGGCCGCAAACGCGTGGTGGGCTCAAAGCTCAAGCACGACGGAACGCTCGGTTACATCAGCCGCGGGGCGGCTCGCCGCAGCGGGCTCAATCCCGCCGGCTGGCATCGCTACGTGCCGATCGTGGCCGCCGTTGCAGTGATCGTCATCGCGCTCGCTGCGCTCGGATATGCCGGCGGTGGCGCCAACTTGGACGCAATGTTTAAATCGCCCGAGCTCGCGCATGTAGGTACAGAAGTTGTCGAGGGCGCTCAGGCCCAGACGAGCGTCGCGCCCCAGCGCGGTATCGTTGCGGCGGCCTCCACCATCGCCGATGTGCAAAAGGACGAAGACAAGCAAGGCGACGACGTCGAAACGGCCCAGACGAACGAAACGACGACAACGGCGACGTCAATATAAGTTGCGAGTGGGGTAGCTAAAATAGCCCCGTCCCAAATTAGCTACCCCTGCTGACGTTCCTGTACTATTTCACGTACACCACGTTGTTGCGGCGCGGCTTTGCCTCGGGTAGCGTGTCCTCGGCGTAGCCAAGAATGCAGTTACCGACGCCGCGCAGGCTGCCGTCGGCGGGCAGGCCCCAGCTGGCCAGCAGCTCCAGGCCCTCGGGCGAGTCAAAGACCTCATGCGCGCGGTGAATCCAGCACGAATCGACACCCAGTGCATAGGCGGCGTTGAGCAAGTTGCCCATGGCGAGCGAGCCGTCTTCCAGATGTGTGGGCACGCTGCGGTCAACCAGCACCACCACAACGGTCTTGGCGCCATAGAAGGGGTCGCTGTTGCTGCCCATGACTTGCGCGTTGAGCTGCGAGAGACGCTCGACGGTCGCGGGGTCGGTGACGGCGACAAACGTCACCGGCTGGCGGCCCATGCCGCTCGGGGCATATTGGCCGGCTTCGATAATACGTGCAAGCTTTTCGGCCTCGACGGGACGATCGCTGTAGTTGCGGCAGCTGCGGCGGTGAATGAGTGCTTCGATAGTCTCCATGGTGTCTCCTTGCGGTGGCGTTGCAGATGCCCCGTTCATACCCGTCGGGCTCAAACGATAGACGGTCAATTGCCCGGCCAAAAGGATAGATTCCAATTGGGAAAGTAGGTTTGCATAAAAGTACCTTCAGAATGTGACAAACAAATGGGATGGTTAAACGTTTTATCCCGTCTACCCTGCGGTTTTTTACCACTTGCCTAAATGACGAACGCATAACCTCTGATAAAGGTTTTACTAAAGGAGTACCAACGTTTATCAATGCGCCGTGGTGGCGCCGGGCCAGGAGGTAACATCATGTTCCAGGCTGGAGATGTCGTCGAGACCGATTTCGAAGGATTTCTGAAGCTGCTGCGTTCCAAGACGCGCGCTTTCGTGTCGATCAACGATCACGAGTACTACATCACGCACACCGATGGCTATTGGCGTGTTCAGGATTGCGAGGCCCTCAACGACAAGGGCCACTTTACTGACTGTTCTGAGTTGGTCAACACGGTCTGCGAGGTCGTCGAGCTGCCGTGGATTGCCGGCAAGAGCCTGCATGACAGCTTCTCGGGCGCTACGGTCTATGAGGCCGTCGCCGCTTAACAGGCAATAAAACCCGATTTTCACGTGACCGCTGGCGCCGCCCCCGCGCCGGCGGTCTTTTTCTGCCGATAGGCCATAAAAATGCACGCATTTGCGGAGAGCCTGTTGACGATAGTCAAAACTCGGACTAATCTAGAGACACATAATTGGTCAAAAATCGGACAATTGAATGGTGGGATAGATGAATAGTGCGGTTACGCTGGTCGACTTCGATCGGTTGCTCAATGGACTCGACCATATCTATTCGGAGTTCTCGCGCGCCTGCGGTCTTTCGGACTGCGCCTACTGGATACTCGTCGACACGAGTGCGGCGGGCGGAAGCGTTGCCGTGAGTCGGCTGACGAGTGAATGGTTCTACAGCAAACAGACCATCAATTCGGCAATCAAGACGCTTAGGGCGCGAGGGCTTGCGACGTTGGAGTTTGCCGAGGGCAGTCGTAAGAAGAAGGTTATGCGACTGACCGAAGAAGGTATGCAGTTTGCCAAGCGCTACGCGTTGCCGGCGCAAAAAGCCGAGCAACAGGCATTCGAGGCGCTCGAGCCGTGGGAACAGCACGAGATCATGCGCCTGGTCGGTAAGTTCTCCGATGTTCTTAACGAAGAGTGCGAGGCATTTAAACAGCAAGTGGCCGCCGAGAACGAGGCTGACGATAAGATCGAGGGGGAGACATGCGACTCTTGATGAGGTTTATGAGGCCGTATCGCGGGCTGATTGCGGTGACGCTGTTTGCGGTGCTGATAGATAACGTCGGTACGCTGTTGGTTCCCACGATGCTGGCGAACATGGTCAACACCGGTATTACCACGGGCGATATCGACTATATTTTACGCAACGGCCTGTACATGCTTATCGCGACCGGCATGGCCAGCGGCGGCACGGTGCTGGGCTGCTATCTTTCGGCGCGCCTGGCCGCCAACGTGGCCTGCGATATCCGCAATGCCGTGTACGACAAGTCGCTCGAACTCGCAGCCAGCGACTTTGAACGCTTTGGCACGGGTTCGATGATTACGCGCTCACTCAACGACATCAACGTGATTCAGCAGGCTATCCTTCAGACGATTCAGCTGGTGCTGCCGGTGCCGTTCTTGGCCGTGGCGGGCATCATCTTTGCCTGGTTTATCGATCCTGCCATGGGCACGCTGCTGGGCGTGGTCGTTGCGATCGTGCTGGTGGCGGCGGTCTTTACCGTTGCCAACGCCGCGCCGATCTTTATGCGCCTGCAGAGCTTTATCGACCGCATGAACGTGGTGCTGCGCGAGAACATCGTGGGCGTGCGCGTCATCCGCGCATTTAACAGGGAGCGCCACGAGGAGCAGCGCCTGGACGAGGTGTTTAGCGATTACGCGGCCAACGCCATCAAGGTCAACCATCTGTTTGTGGGCCTCGATAGCTCCAGCTTCTTTTTGATGAACATCGCCGAGGTGGCGGTGCTGTGGGTGGGCGGCAACCGCGCGGGCGTCCATGCCATGCAGATCGGCAGCATCTCGGCCGTGTTGGAATACGCGATCCTGATCCTGTTCTTTGTGATGATGGCGCAGATGGTGATTCTGACGCTTCCGCGCGCCGCGGCGTGCCTCAACCGTGCGCAGCAGGTGCTCGAAATCGAGCCGAGCA
>DAWBYD010000056.1:0-3487 GCA_052278285.1 Collinsella sp.
CGGCGGTCGCAAAACAATCCCTAATCCACCGCAACTCATCCGGTGATAGTCATTGTGGACAGTCTTGGTGCGCTCTGTTCGTCTTCCCGTTCGTTTTTTGCTCGGTGGTTATACTTTCTTTCGCATTAAACGCCGGACTGAGGAGGTATCCAAATGCCGGATAACGGGTCAATACAAAAAAGAGACGCGCACGAGATGGCTCATGGGCGTCCTGTCCAGATAACCGAGCACATGACGGTAACAGCGCTGCAGCCCAGCCTGTCCGATGTCGTGTGCGCAAACAAAAAGCTGCAGATTGGCTTTATCGTTGCGCTCGTGGTACTGGCGCTGCTGTCGGGCTTTGTAGCTCGTCCGCATTTTGCCGATACCAAAACTTGGGACTCCACCATCGAGGTCATCGATCAAAAGAAAGGTAACGTACTGGCGCTCACGACCTCGTGCGTGGCGCTGTCTGCGGGCATTACCGCGCTGCCGGGTGATACGGGAACGCCGGTTGCCGAGCAGCTCGCACAGCTTTCAGGCAACCTTGGTATCGTGCTTGCCGTGCTATACCTAGAGAAATATTTGCTCACGATTTTGTGGTCGGTTGGCCTGGGCAGCTTAATCCCGTTTGCGTTGGTGCTCTTTGCGGTGTCGCTCGGCATTCACGGGCGCTGGAGCACGAGCACTGTCCTGCGCCGTGTGGCGACGCGCGTGCTGGTGGTTGCCGTGATCGGTATGGCGCTTGTGCCTGCGAGCGTATGGGTGTCGCAGAAGGTCGATGAAACGTATCGCGTAAGTATTGAGCAAGCTGAACAAAAGGCTGCGGACGCGGCCAACACCACGGACAAGTCAGCCAAGACCAGCTCAAAATCGAACAAGAAAAAATCCGAGGCCACGGAGTCCAAAAACGTGCTTGAGCAGTTGACTGATGGGGCCTCGAACCTGGTCACGTCGGTGACCAGCGGCGCCAAGCAGATGACCGATGAGATCGTGCAGCAGGTGACCGACCTCATCGAAGGCGTCATCGTGATGATCGTGACCTCGTGCGTTATCCCGCTGCTGGTGCTCGCGGCGTTTTTGTGGCTGGGGCACACCCTGCTGGGGATTGATATCTCCGGTCCCGCGAACTATTTGACGGGCCGCTTTCTGAGTGCTCCGTCCAAGCATGCCAAGAAGGGCAGGCAGTCTGAGTAGGCGGCAAAGCGTTCTTTGGAAGATTAACCGTAAGAAGGGCGGCCGAGACACGTTCTCGGCCGCCCTTTTGTTTGTTGAATACGCGGTCGCTACGTCCGCGCCGGGCTCAAACGGTCAGCAATCATCCGTGAACGGTATTTGTTCAAAAAAGAACAAAGATAAACAAATAATTCTTGCAGTTTATGTTCGAATATGTTCAAATAAACACGAACAGTGAAGAACCGCACATTCAGATGCCCGGACCTGAACGCGATTCAACACTTCCAAACAGAAACTACGCACCTGCGTATCTCTCAAGGAGGATGTCATGAGGGTTGTAATCGCTTCCGATGCCGACGGTATGTCGATGAAGGAGTCCATCAAGGAGATGCTCATCGCCGACGGTCACGAGGTCGTCGACTATTCCGAGACCCCTGCCGCGGACTTTGTCGATTCCGCGACCGCCGTTGCCAAGGACCTGCTGGAGCACAAGGATTCCCAGGGCTTCGCATTCGATAAGTACGGCGTCGGCTCCTATATGGCCGCCGTCAAGATAAAGGGCATGGTCGTCGCCAACATTTCCGACGAGCGTTCCGCCTACATGACCCGCGAGCACAACGGCTCGCGCATGGTCACCATGGGCCCGGGCGTTGTGGGCACCGAGGTCGCCAAGAAGATCGCCCGCGAGTTCCTGCGCGCCCAGTACGCCGGCGGCCGTCACCAGATCCGTGTCGACATGCTCAACAAGATGGCCTAACGAGAGCCACCGAGAACTCGAACTTCTACCTCAACTTGTGAATTCAGACGAAAGGACGTTCTGATGAAGAAGACCATCGCAATCGGTTGCGACCATATCGTTACGGACGAGAAGATCTATCTGGCCGACCGCCTGGAGCAGGCTGGCTACAAGGTGCTCGACTGCGGCACCTACAGCCACACCCGTACGCACTATCCCATCTACGGCAAGGCCGTGGGCGAGGCCGTTGCCAGCGGCAAGGCCGACTTTGGCGTGGCCCTGTGCGGCACCGGCATTGGCATCACCAACGCCGTCAACAAGGTTCCCGGCGCCCGTTGCGCCCTGGTCCGCGACATGACCTCTGCCCTGTATGCCCGTCGCGAGCTCAACGCCAACATCGTGGGCTTTGGCGGCAAGATCACCGGCGAGTTCCTGATGGCCGATATCATGCTTGCCTTCCTTGAGGAGCCCTACGAGAAGACTCCCGAGCACGATGCCCTGATCGCCAAGATCGATGCCTGCAATAAGGCCGACGCCGAGGCTCAGGCTGACCCGCACTTCTTTGACGAGTTCCTGGAGAAGTGGGACCGCGGCGAGTACCACGACTAAGGAGGTTACGCGGTTTTGCCAAACCGCGTAACGGGTCGACGCTGCGAAGCCATCTGGTGGGCAAGCTGCTCCGATAACACGTTTGCTTGCTGTGCTTGTGTGCTTCGTTTTGGCGGTACCCGGCATTCTGCAGCTTTTTAATTGACGGCTCGCGTTTCTGTGAGGGGGCGCGGGCCGGTTTTCTATCAGCCCTATTGACTTGGCGGGCTGTCGTAAGAAAGGGAAGGCTCCTATGGAGTTTGTTCTTGATAACGGTTCTATCTGCGTGGCACTGAGCACGGCTGGCGGATCGTTCACTTCGATTAAAGCCAACGGTCGCGAGTACCTGTGGCAGGGCGACCCGGCGGTCTGGTCGGGCCAGGCACCCATTTGCTTCCCGATCTGCGGCGGCCTTCGTGACGGTCACGCAATGACTATGGGCGGCCGCGAGGTCAAGCTCGCCCGCCACGGTTTTGCGCGCAAGCAGGAGTGGAAGCTCGAGGAACAGAGCGACAACATGGTTGCGCTGAGCCTAAGCTCTGCCGACCATGCCGAGTTGCTCGAGCAGTACCCGTATCCGTTTAAGATCGTTGCTCGTTACACGATCGATTCGGAAAAGGTGGCCGTGTCGTACGAGGTAACCAATGAGGGCACCGAGGACATGCCGTTCTTTGTGGGCGGCCATCCTGGCTTTAAGTGCCCGCTCGACGAAGGCGAGTCTTACAGCGATTATGAGCTCCGTTTTGAGCAGCGTGAGGCCACCGAGCTCTGTACTGCCGTTCCCTCGACGGGCCTGATTGATGTTGAACATCGCAGCAAGAACCCCATGATCGGCCAGAACCTGCCGCTTACGCACGAACTCTTCGACTTCGCGGAGACCATCTTCGACGTGCTCGAGAGCCGCGTGGTTACGTTGACCAAGAAAACCGAGGACACGGGCGTGCGCCTGACGATCCACGATATGCCGATCCTGATTGTGTGGAGCAAGCCCGAGGGCGACATAGTGGC
>DAWBYD010000057.1:0-7578 GCA_052278285.1 Collinsella sp.
AACCACGCCAAGGCCGCCGGCGTTCCCATCGTCGTCGCCGTCAACAAGATCGATAAGCCGGGCGCCAACCCCGACCGCGTGCGCCAGGAGCTCACCGAGTACGGCATCATCCCCGAGGAGTGGGGCGGACAGAACATGTTCGTCAACATCTCGGCCAAGCAGAAGATCGGTATCGACGACCTGCTCGAGACCGTGCTGCTCCAGGCCGACGTGCTCGAGCTCAAGGCCAACCCCGATACGTTCGCATCGGGTAACGTCCTCGAGGCTAAGCTCGACAAGGGCCGCGGCTCGGTTGCCACCGTGCTCGTGACCCGCGGCACCCTGCGCGTGGGCGACACGCTAGTTGCCGGCCTCACCTATGGCCGCGTCCGTGCCATGCTCGACCCCAAGGGCAACGCCGTCACCGAGGCCGGTCCCTCCGACGCCGTCGAGATCCTGGGCCTGCAGTCCGTCCCCAACGCCGGCGATGAGTTCCGCGTGTTCGAGGACGAGCGCGAGGCGCGTGCGCTGGCCGACGAGCGTTCGCTCAAGGCCCGTAGCGAGGAGCAGAGCCGCGTGAAGCACGTGACGCTCGAGAACCTCTTCGAGACCATCGCCGACGCCGAGGTCAAGGAGCTCAACCTGATCATCAAGGCCGACGTCCAGGGCTCCATCGAGGCCCTTCAGGACTCTCTCGACAAGATGGATCAGTCCGAGGTGCGTATCAACACGATCCACTCCGCCGTTGGTGCCATCAACGAGACCGACGTCGTCCTGGCCGACGCCTCCAACGCCATCATCATCGGCTTTGGCGTCCGTCCCGACGGCAAGGCCCGCTCCGCTGCCGAGCGCGAGGGCGGCGAGATCCGTTGCTACGACGTCATCTACAAGTGCCTCGAGGACCTCGACGCTGCTCGCATCGGTATGCTCAAGCCCACCGAGGTCGAGGTCTCCACGGGTACTGCGACCGTTCTGGACACCTTCAAGGTGCCCAAGGTCGGCATCGCCGCCGGTGTCCGCGTCGAAGAGGGCGAGATCGCCGCGACCGATTCTGTGCGCCTGGTGCGCGACGGCATCGTGGTCTTCAACGGTAAAATCGCCTCGATGCGCCACTACAAGGACGAGGCCAAGAGCCTCAAGAGCGGCTCCGAGGGCGGTATTGGCCTGGAGAACTTCCAGGACATCAAGCCTGGCGACACCATTGAGGGCTACCGCATCGACCAGGTTGCCCGTACCGAGTAGGGGGGGTAGCGCTATGAAGCAAACGCAGGCAACCCGCCGTCTGGGCGAGCAGCTTCGCGAGAAGCTCGGTTATATCCTGCTCTTTGAGGTTTCCGATCCGCGTCTCGACCTGGTCACCTTGACCGCGGTCGAGGTCGCGGTGGACCGTTCGTTCGCGCGCGTGTACGTGTCGTGCGACGCGAGCCGCTACGAGGAGGTCATGGAGGCGCTCGCCAGCGCCAAGGGCCGCATTCGTAGCCTGTTGGCCCGCTCGCTCGATTGGCGCGTCACGCCCGAGCTCGATTTTCGCATCGATCGCTCGACCGATGAGGCCGAGCGCATCACGCGTGCGCTGGAAAACGTTCCCGCCACGCTTGCGATCGAAAAGGACGAGGACGGCTATCCAATTGCGGATGCCGCCCAGGAGGCAGCTTTTGATGAGTAATTCCGCCGACCTCGCATCGAGCGAGTCTGCAGATATTCAGCGACGCATCCTCGAGCTCATCGAGGGTGCGTCCTCCATTGCGATTTCGGGACATACGTCTCCCGATGGTGACGCCCTGGGCTCCGTGCTGGGTCTGGGCTTATCGCTTATGAAGTTTTTCCCCAACAAGGACATTGCCCTGCTGCTGGCAGACGATGAGCCGGTTCCGCGCATCTACCGCTTTATGGAGGGTGCCGACCGTCTGGTGCCGGCATCTGCGTATACCGGCAATCCGGACCTGTTCATCTCGGTGGACGTGCCGGTCGTCGAGCGTCTGAACAACTCAGCCGAGGTACTCCGCCGCTCGTCGCATGTGGTGTGCTTCGATCATCATCCGGCGCGTGAGGAATTTGCCGAGCTGAGCCTGAGGTGCGTCGGCGCCGCAGCCTGCGCCATGATCATCGACCGTTTTTTGGACAATTGCGGCATTGTGGCTCGCGATGGCGTTGCGACCTGCCTGCTGTGCGGCCTGGTGACCGATACCGGTCGTTTTCAGTACCAAAACGCCGATGCCGCTGCGTTCCATGCCGCCTCGCGCCTGGTCGCGCACGGTGCCGATCCCGCGCGTGTTGCGCTCGAGGTCTACCAGAGCATGCGCGTAGAGTTCTTGCATCTTAAGTCCATCGTTATGGGCCGCATCAAGACCGTGGCCCACGGTCGCGTGGCATATAGCTATGCGTATCAGAGCGATCTCGAGGCCTGCGGCGTCACTTCGGACGAGTGCGATGGCCTGGTCGATGTGGTGCGTTCGGTGATGGGCGTTGAGGTCTGTCTGTTCCTAAAGGGCATCGACGGCGATACCAAGGTGCGCGGCAACCTGCGCTCCAAAGGTGACCTCGATGTGTCCGAGATCGCTGCCAACTTTGGCGGTGGCGGGCATCATGCCGCCGCCGGCTTTTCCAACAACGGAACGATTCGCGAGACGCTCGCCGTGGCACTTCCCATGCTGGCCGAGCTGGTAGGGGAGGATCCCGCTTCGGTGACCGTCGAGCTCTAACATTTTGGATGGTACATGGCTCGTCGTACGCCTTCTCAATTGAATATGCTGCTCGCCGTCGATAAGCCGGTGGGCTGTACGTCCCACGACGTGGTATCGCAGTGCCGCCGCGCCCTCCATGAGCGCCGCGTCGGCCATGCCGGTACGCTCGACCCCATGGCCTCGGGTGTCATGGTGGTGGGCGTGGGCCAGGCGACCCGTCTGCTGGGCATGCTAACCCTCGATACCAAAAGCTATGTCGCCGACATTTCGTTTGGTGTCGAGACCAATACCGATGACGCGGAGGGCGAGGCCGTCCGCACGGTGCCCGTTGCCCCCGAGCTGCGCGCTCTCGCTTACGCCCGTGAGCAGCTGGCCGCTATGCTTGGCCCGCAGATGCAGGTGCCGCCAGCGTTTTCGGCCATCTCGGTCAATGGCGTTCGCGCCTATAAGAGTGCTCGCGAGGGCAATGCGGTAGACTTGCCTCCGCGCCCCGTCGAGGGCTATGCCGCCGACCTGATCGCCGTGAGCGGCGAGGGCGATACGTGCGTCTGGACCGTTGCGTTTTCGGTAAGCAAGGGCACCTACATTCGCGCGCTCGCTCGCGATCTGGGTCGCGCCTGCGAGAGCGCCGCGCACATTTCCGCGCTGCGCCGCACGGCCTCCGGTATTGTTTCCGTTGGCGCCTGTCATGCGGTTGAGGAGCTTTCTCCCGAGTCCGCGGCGGGGTTTGCACTGGATCCCATTGCGGCCCTGGGCGCTACGCGTGTTGACTTGCCGGGCAATCTTGCCGACGACCTGCTCTGCGGCCGTCGCATTCCCGTTGAGCATGCGCTTGCCGATTTCGATGCCTCGAAGGCGCCGTTTGCGTTGGTGCTCGATGGGGGACTCAAGGCGCTCGCCCGTATTGAGGGTGGCCGCTTTGTCATGGAGCACGTATTTCCTCAGGCAATCGGCGGTGTTCGATGATGTTGTCCGCTCGCGAGCTCGCGCGTATTTTTTTCGTGGGCGGGTCGGACGAGGCTCGCATCGTTGCTGCCGATGCGTTTGATGAGTTCGAGCACCTGGGTGCCGCATCGATTGCCATCGGTGTGTTCGACGGCGTGCACCGTGGACACCAGGAGCTCATTACGGCGCTTGTCCGTGATGCCCGTGCCCATGGCTGTAAGGCGGTCGTGGTTACCTTCGATCCCGACCCGGACGTTGTGGTGAGCTCTTCGCCCGCTCAAAAATTGATGACGACGGCCGACCGTCTGCATGCCCTGGCTCAAACTGGGGTCGATGCGGTGGTGGCCGTTCCCTTTACGCCTGAGGTTGCGGCGCTTGACCATGTTGATTTTCTCTCGCTGGTGTCGCGTCTGGTCGACATTCGATCGATTCGCGTTGGCAGTGACTTTAGGCTGGGTCGTGGCGGTGCTTCTGGTGTTGCCGAGATGCGCGCCTGGGGTGCCGAGCACGGCGTTGACGTGTACGGTCACGACCTGCTTTGCGAGGGCGGTGAGGCCATTTGCGCCACCCGTATCCGTCATGAGCTCGGACAGGGCCATGTGGAGCTTGCTGCTGAGTTACTCGGCCGCCCGTATATGGTGCGTGGCGGTGTTATTCGCGGCCGTCACGAGGGTTCTGGCATGGGCTTTCCCACGGCAAACCTGCAGGTTCCCGACGGCATTCAGGTGCCTGCCGATGGCGTGTATGAGGGTCTGGTGCTGGTCGATGACACCGTGTGGCCCGCTGCCGTTAACGTCGGACTGCCGCCGACGTATGCCGACGATGCGGCATCTGCACATCTTGAGGCTAACTTAATTGGTTATACGGGCGACCTGTACGGCGCTTCCGTTTCGCTTGCGTTTACGCGCTGGCTGCGTCCCTCGCGTGTGTTCGATTCGCTGGATGAGTTGATCGCGACCGTCGAGGGTAATATCGAGGACATTCGTCATAACTTGGGTGAGCAGGGGGTGAGCATCCGTGATTAGTGATGAGGAAAAAGACCAGGTACGCGCTGCGTCCGACCTCGTTGCCATCGTGCAGGAAACGGTTGAGCTCAAGCCCCGCGGCCATGAGTTTTGGGGCTGCTGCCCCTTCCATGGCGAAAAGACGCCGTCCTTCCACATTATTCCCGCCACGCAGGTGTGGCATTGCTTTGGCTGCGGCGAGGGTGGCGACGTCTTCACCTATATCATGAAGCGCGAGAACCTGAGCTTTCCCGAGTCAATCCGTTATTTGGCCGATCGCGCAGGTATTGAGCTGCACGACACCGGAGATCGCCGCGAGCGCGGTACTAAGCGTGCCCGCATCTACGATCTGTGCGCCGAGACCGCCCAGTTCTACCACACCATGCTTATGCGCGGTAAGGACGGTCGTCCGCGCGAGTACTTTGCCAGCCGCGGCATGGGTGGCGACGTCTGCCGCCGCTACTGCCTGGGCTTTGCACCAGGCCGTAACGCGCTGGTGTCGCACCTGTCCCAGGCGGGTTTTACCCCGCAGGAGATGATCGACGCCAATGTTGCCGTGAGCCGCGGGCGCGGGCAGCTTGCCGACCGCTTCTACGACCGTGTGATGTTCCCCATCTTTGACGAGCAGGGGCACAACATTGCCTTTGGCGGGCGCATTATGGGCGACGGCCAGCCTAAGTACCTCAACACCGCCGAGACGAGCGTGTTTCATAAAAAGCGAAACCTCTACGGTTTTAATTGGGCCAAGGAGTTTATCGTCGCGCAGGATACCGCCATCGTGGTGGAGGGCTATACCGATTGCATCGCCTGCTGGGAGGCGGGGATTAAAAACGTTGTCGCCACGCTGGGCACCGCGCTCACGGAGCATCATGTAAAGACGCTCACCCGCTTTGCCAAGCGCATCGTGTATATGTTCGATGGCGATGCCGCGGGCCAGAAGGCCGCCCGCCGCGCGATTCAGTTTATCGAGCAGGATTCGATGGACCTGCGCTGCGTGGTACTGCCCGACGGCAACGACCCTATGGAGTTTATTACGGCGCACGGCGGCCAGGAGCTGCAGGCGCGCATCGACGCGGCCGAGCCGCTCATGGACTTTGTCTACCGTTCGCTGCAGGAGTCGAGCGACATCACCACGCCGGGCGGTCGCGCCAAGGCGCTCGAGGATGCGCTGACGCTCATCTATCCGCTGCGCGATAGCTATATGATCGACACGTACTTTATCCAGATTGCCGCCCTGCTGGGTTTGGATCTGGAGACCGTGCGCGCGAGCTCGGGCCGTGTGTTTCGCGATGTCGCCAAGCGCGAGGATGCGGAACGACGTCGTGAGCAGAACTATGAGCGCCAGCGGGCACAGGCTGAGCGGTCCGGTAGCGCGGGCGGTCGGGCGTCGGGTTCTCGCGATGCCGGTCGCGGTGCTTGGGCATCGGGCGCGACGCCGCCGGTGTCCGCGCCGGTCGAAGAAGAGCCGTACGACTACGTCCCGCTCGATGCCTACGATGCCGCGCCCGTGGAGGTTGTCGACGACCTGCCGCCGATCGATGTGCCTGATGGTATGGGCTCTGTTCCTGTGCCTGATGGTTCGGACGCACCGGCTACGGCGGCGCCGATGGTTCTTACCGATCTTGAACGCAAGTCCTTGGCGGGGGAGCGTGAACTGCTGACCATGCTCACGAGCTACCCCGACCTGTTCCGCACGTATGCCGATCGCATCTGCTCCATCGAGTGGGTTGACCCACGTCACGAGTCCATCGCATGGGCCGTTCTGGCAACGCCACCGGGAACCGATCCTGCAGCCTGCATGGATGCGGCGCGCTCGGTGTGTCCCGAGGCGGCAACGCTTGTGAGTGCCGGGCGCATCTCGGCGACGAGCAAGCACCCCACCGAGACGAACATCGTGTTTATGCTCGATACGCTTGAGCTCTACACCATCAAACGCCGCATGCGTGCCGCACAGGCCAAGCTGCGCCAGGACCGTTCGCTCGATGATGAGGCCCGTCGCGCGCTAACCATGCAGGCCGCGCAGGATTCGCAGCGTCAGCGCGAACTGCAAAAGTCAATCGGCGGCGTGGCGGACCCGTTCCGTTTGATTGGCCTGGAGGCCGCAGGCACCGAACAAGCCTAGATGTTGTGGTCAACCAGCGTATTCTCGCCTATATCCAGCCCTCTTTTTGGGTATAGACGTCAATGTGTGTGCTAAAGTATTGAGTCCTGTGGACTATGAAGGGAGAATCTGTGCCAAAAAAGACTGAGAGCACGGGTACTGGGCTGGAATCCTACGTTGCAAAGCTTATGGGCAACGGCTCAAACAGGACTTCGGTAACCGAGGACGAGATTCAGGTCGCCCTGAAGGATATCGATGTTTCTGACGAGCAGCTCACCGCGGTGTATTCCGCGCTGCGCAACAGCGGCATCCAGATTATCTCCGCGAGCGGTAACGACGACGCCCCCATGGACGTCGACGATGACGATAACGATACCGATACCGACGATTTCGATGACGACGACGAGCACGATTCCGGCTCGCTCGACGATCACGAGCTCAAGATGGCCCGTCAGGCCGACGCCGAGATGGGTTCTTCCAAGAGCAAGAAGAAGCGCACCGTGCGCACGTCCCGTTCACGCTCCCGCGTGCGCGGCATCGATGCCTCCACGGTGATGCTGACCGGCGACCCGGTCCGTATGTACCTCAAGGAGATCGGCAAGGTCGACCTGCTGACCGCCTCCGAAGAGGTCGATCTGGCCATGAAGATTGAGGCCGGTCTTGAGGCCACCGAGAAGCTCGAGGCTGCCGAGGCAGGCGAGCTCGAGCTCACGCGTGCCGAAATGCGTCGTCTTACGCGCATTGAGAACGTGGGTCTCGAAGCCAAGCAGGCACTCATCAGCGCAAACCTGCGTCTGGTCGTCTCCATCGCCAAGCGCTATGTCGGTCGCGGCATGCTGTTCCTGGACCTTATTCAGGAGGGCAA
>DAWBYD010000058.1:0-3514 GCA_052278285.1 Collinsella sp.
CACGCGATAGGTGATGACGCCCAGCACGATTGCCAGCACGGGCAAGATGATCGCAAAGACGGTGGCGAGCGGGCGCGACAGCATCAGCGCGTAGATAAGGCCGACGATAAGCGTCACCGGGCCGCGCACCATAGGGCGAAAGCCGTTGCCCACAGCATTTTGGATAACGGTGATGTCCGTGGTCATGCGGGTGACGAGCGAGCTGGCGTCGTAGTTGTCCAGGTTACCAAAAGCGAGCGTCTGAATCTTTTTGTACTCGGCCTCGCGCAGGTTAGCGCCTAGGCCCGAGGCAACGCGGGCGGACGTGCGGGCATAACCCAAGCCCAGTACCAGCGAAAGCGCAGCGCACACCAACATGTACGCGCCCTGCAGCAGCATGTAGTTGATATCACCCGCAGGCACGCCCACATCGATGATGTTGGCCATGATGACCGGGATAAACAGCTCGAGCACCGTCTCGACCGACACAAAGAACACGCCGAGGATGGCATCGCGACGGTATGCCCCTAGATAGGAAAACAGTATTTTGAGATTGCGCACGCAGGTTCAACCCCCATCAAACGTTGTTCGCAAACGCACGTATTATTGCGCGCCGAATAATGGTGTCAAGTATTCCGAAATCGTTTTCTGCAAGGTTAGCGCCGGCGGCGAGTTCTCGTGACGTGTGTCCATATTCACTCGGAATAATAGTGCACGCGACTTATTTCGCCCCACTGTCGACACAAACCTTGACTCTACAATCGTTGTAGGGTTTTCACTACACTGGTACGTAAAGAAACCCAGCCAGAAAGTGCCCCGCTCATGGAACACGACCTCACACGCGGCAATGTCCTTAAGACCATCGCGGTCTTTGCCCTGCCTTATATGCTCTCGTACTTTTTGCAGATGCTCTACGGCATGGCCGACCTGTACATGATGGGGCAGTTTAGCGGCGCCGCCGGCATCACCGCCGTGGCAAATGGTGCTCAGACGCTCTATATGATCACCGTGGCACTCGTGGGCCTGGCCATGGGAACGACGGTGGTCGTCGGCCACGCCGTGGGCTCGCGTCGCTTCGATCGCGCCGAGACCGCCATCGGCAACACCATCACGCTCTTTATGGGCGTCTCGGTAGTACTGGCCGCCGTCCTGCTCGCACTGTGCCCGCAGATCGTGGCACTCATTGGCACGCCGGCCGAGGCAGTCGAAGGCACCGCCGCCTACCTGCGTATCTGCTTTATGGGCATCCCCTTTATCGCCGCGTACAACATTCTTTCGGCCATCTTTCGCGGGCTGGGAGATTCGCGCTCGCCCATGTACGTGATCGGCGTGGCATGCATCATCAACATCGCGCTCGACTTTCTGTTTATCGGCCACATGGGGCTCGGCCCCGTGGGTGCGGCGCTAGGCACGGTGACCGCCCAGACGGCCAGCGTTGCCCTCGCGCTCGTGTGGCTCAAGAGCCGCCGCACAAACATCCACGTTAAGCGTAGCGACCTGCGCCCCCAGCCCGAGGTGCTCGGCAGCATCCTTAAAATCGGCGTGCCTGTGGCCGTGCAGGACGGCTGCATCCAGGTGGCGTTTATGTTTATCACCGTCATCGCCAACCATCGAGGGCTCGTCGACGCCGCCGCCGTGGGCCTGGTCGAGAAGATGATCAGCTTTTTGTTCATTGTGCCGAGCTCCATGGGCGCCACCGTCAGCGCGCTCACGGCGCAAAATGCCGGCGCGGGCAAGGGCGATCGCGCACGTCAGGTACTCAAGGACGCCATGACCATCTCGGTGGTGTACGGCTGCCTGATCACGGTGCTGATGTGGCTGGTGGCGCCGGCGTTTATTGGCTTTTTTGCCAAGGACGCTGCAGTAGTCGCCGCCGGTACCGGCTATATGCGCAGCTACATTTTCGACGCGATTTTTGCCGGCATCCACATTTGCTTTAGCGGCTTTTTCGCTGCATACGGCAAGAGCTACATCGGCTTTGCGCACAACGTGCTGGCCGTGGCGCTCATTCGCGTGCCGGGCGCGTGGCTGCTGTCGAACGCCTATTCCGACACGCTGTTTCCCATGGGCATCGCCTCGCCGTGCGGATCGATTTTGTCGGCGGTCATCTGTGTTGTCGCGTTTACCGTGCTCAACCGGCGCGGGGCTTTTGACAAGTTGGTAGCGTAGCGGGGCAACGCGAAATCGCCCTTATCGACGACATCATCAGCGACGACCCCACAACCTACGTGACGCAGATCACGGTGCCGGTTGCCCCGTCCAAATAAGAACTGCCCAGAAAACGTTCGGCTGAAGGCAGAATCTTGACGTTATAGGCCATATTTTGCCTCAAGGTCATCGAGAGCCTCAAAGGCATCACGCGCCGTGCCAGCAGCACGCTCCCGCTCGGCCACAGCTATACGAGCCATCAGACGAGCCTTAGCCTGTTCCTGAACCATGAGGTCGTAGTCCTCGGATCGAAGTACAACAAATTTGCTATAGCCGTTTTTTGTAACAGTCACTGGACCAGGAGTAGTTTCAACGAGCTCCGAGAATTTCGCGGTGTCCCGCATATCTTTAATTGGAACGCAAACGGGCATGTTCAACTCCAATCATAATTATGTACATAATTATGAAGTGTAGCTCAACTAACGAGCGTCGGCTACAGAAGATCTACCACACTGGAGACAGTCCTCGATATGGCGGTTTTACTCCTCCGGAATCGGAAACGCACGGATGAACTCTGCAGGCGAGAAGGTCTTGATGGTCGAGCGCACAAAAGCGGCGCGGTCACGCGTGATAATAAAGTCCACGCCGGCACGCTCGGCCATCGCACGGATACAGCCGTCCTCAAAGTCCGGCTCATCGGAATAGGCGGAGGCAAAACAAGCCTCTTGGTCGAGAGACTCTACCGAGTAGCTCTTAAGGCAGTCGCGCACTACCTCGCGCCCGCGCGCCTCGCCGGCCTGTTTGGTGAGAATGTAATACGCGTCCTTGAGAGAGCAGGCCGAAACAACGCCTTCGATAAGCCCCACGTCGACGAGCCCCTTGATCGTTTGCGCCGCTGCGTGCTCCGGCCGGCCCGGAAGCACGCAATCGAGCAGAAAATTGGTATCGAGAAATGCTCTCATAGGTAGCGCTCCCTCGCGACGCGCTTTTCATCTTCAACCGTCATCGTATCGAGCGGCGTTCCCTTTGGCATTTTGGCTACGATATCGAGATACTCCTGGTAGTCCTCATCCTCCGCGAGCATCTCGCGAATCTCCTTCCAGGTGATCTTGGGATGCCACATCGTACCCACGTCGCGCTTGGGCTTGCCCGTGCCGCACGTCGGTTTTGCGCCCCCACGCTCCTGGGCAGCGTCATATTCCACCGTAACTGGACCTTCATAGTCGAGCGGCACGATCTTGAACAACGGCTTGCTCCGCTTGAAGACCACAACCTCCTCGCCCTCATTGGCAACCTTTTCGGCCACCTGCGTAAGGTTTTGGCGCAGTTCCGAAAACGCGACGGTAACCATAACTGCTCCTCTCAACATATATCTTCACTGCTAAGT
>DAWBYD010000059.1:0-3022 GCA_052278285.1 Collinsella sp.
AACCCTCGGGGATAGGCGCATGCACGGGCTGATTCTTGGGACTCTTGCCCAGCAGGACCGCGTCGTTCTTTTTACTCGTTCCCTCAATGAGCGCCGGCACCACAGTGTGAAGCTCACCCTGGTTATACTCGTGTGCCGTGGTCTCGATAACCTTAACCAGGCGGTTGAAACGCTCGAGAATAACCTCATGCGGCGTAGGATCGTCAATCTCGGCGGCCGGGGTACCGGCGCGCTTGGAATAGATGAAGGTATAGGCCTGAGCATAGCGGACCGTCTCGGCAAGTGAGAGCGTCTGCTCAAAGTCTTCTTCAGTCTCGCCCGGGAAGCCAACGATAATGTCGGTCGAGAGCGCGATATCGGGCATGCGGTTGCGAATGCGATCGACAAGGCCCAGATAGTCCTCGCGTGTATAACGGCGATTCATCTCTTTGAGGATCCGTGTCGAACCTGACTGGACGGCCAGGTGCAGCTGCGGCATAACGGCAGGCGTCTCAGCCATGGCGTCGATGGTCTCGGGGAGCAGATCTTTGGGATGCGAAGACGTAAAGAAGATGCGCTCCACACCCGTATCGCCCACGGCACGCAGCAGATCGGCAAAACGCGGCTTGCCAAACAGATCGCGACCATATGAGTTAACGTTTTGGCCCAGCAGCGTAATCTCACGCACGCCCTGGCGCACCAAACCGGTCACCTCGTCGACAATCTCCTCGAAGGGGCGGCTTTTTTCGCGACCGCGCACGTACGGAACGATGCAATAGGTGCAGAAATTATTGCAGCCTGTCATGATGGGCACCCAGGCGTGATACTGGGTCTCGCGATGCCACGGCATGCTCATGGCATCCGTATCCTCATGCTCATTGGTGCGAATATGACGCTTGCCGTCAAGGAACGCCTCGGCAATGAGCTCGGCCACATGTGCGATAGAATGCGTGCCAAAGATGACATTGACGTTATCGACGTTGGTGAGCAGGCCCTCGCCATCACGCTGCGCGATGCAGCCGCCCACGGCAACCACACGCTTGCCCGAAGGCGAAGGCGGCAGGCTTTTGCAGGAATTGCACTGACCGTACAGGCGAGTATCGGCGGCCTCACGCACACAGCATGTCATGAAGACAACGATATCGGCATGCTCGGGATCGAGCGCCATGAGGCAACCATACGAATCGAGCAGACCGCTCACGCGCTCAGAATCGTGCTGATTCATCTGGCAGCCAAAGGTGCGGATAAAGTAGGTTTTACCGGCAAGAATATCGCGTACGGAACGCTGGTCCATGTGCATAAGTCCTAACGATGGAGAGGGGGGCGAATCGAGGCAAGCAGAAGCTATGCCACAGGTTTAACATCATCCATGACGACGTTATCCATAGCAGCTCGATTGATCTGGTGAACGTAAATAGAAAGACGGATGGCCGTGCGCGACTCCCCGTTAATAAGGATGTCGGAGAACACGGGCGCGCAGGAAATATCAAATCCGGTTGGAATCAAAAAACCGCGCGCAATAGCCACGGCCTTTATGGCCTGGTTGACCGCACCGGCGCCGACACACTGGATGTTGACGGGTACACCATCCTTGACCATGCCGGCGATGGCGCCGGCAACGGACGCGGGCGATGATTTGCTTGATACCTTCAGGCAATCCATGAAGAAACTCCTGCGTTTAAAAGTACGTTTTAACTGCAATAACTTTATCGTACCGAGTGGACTCGGTAAAGGCACTATCCCTCTTTGGCAAGATCGAAGGTCACGGTGATTCGATCACGCGAAACGCGAATCTTTGGGTCGCCGCAAAGGTTGAGATAGTACCGGGCGGCAAGGTCATTAAAGTCGCGCTCCACAGCACGCGAAAACTGTGCCATGTCATCCTTGGCAATACGTAGCCCGCGACGATCTTTCGCAAGATCGACAGGAGCCGGCGCATGCGAGGAAGAATCACGCTCGCGCAGCAAACGCGCGGTCACACCGCGAACGGGCTTAATCTGCCCTGCCAAAATGCGATGTGCCGTGCGCTCGGACATCTCAAGACCCAAACCCGAACAGATGCGGATAAAGTCCTCGGCATCAGAGGCAAGGCCTAAACGATCGACAACCGGAAGCTCGCATTCATCATCGATGAACAGAAGACGCGACGTATCGAGCCGGGTAGATGCCTGAGCGTAGAGGGTAGCGGCAATCTCAGACGGAGAGCCCAGATAGACATCGCAACCACGCAACTCCTCGAGCGCAAACTCACAGGCAGCGCGAATAATATTATGCGGACCGCGAGCACAGACATAACGTCCGTCCTCATCCTTGACGGCCTGGGGCCAGCTGGACTGATCAGCACGCTCGTTGAGGCGGTCGGCCGCGACGCTCACCTTAAAGGCTGAACCAAGATTGACACCAGACGTGACCACACGGGCCTCGTCGGTGTTCTGCTTGATCGAAAACAATGCCATGCCACGACCGTGAACGCCCCAACGGTCCATCTTCATGCTCTCAAGCTTGGAGGTAACGCGGGCATCGAAGATTCGCTCTTGCATATCCTGCGGAACGCCCGAACCGTTATCCAGAAAGACAAGCGTGCGGACGCCATCTTCCTTGGTCGTGGCGAGATAGACCTTGTCGGCGCCGGCATCGCGAGCATTACGGAGCATTTCGATGACGATATCCTCGACATGCTGAATGTCGTGCTTTGCCTGGCGCCGCTCGGCCTCCGAAACGCGGAGGCGGACATACCCCTCGCCAAGGTTCTCCTCGACGCGAAGGTTGCCCTCCCCCGACATCGACGCGATAAATGAGATGAGCTCGTTCGCGTCGCTCATGTTATTTAGCGATATCGACAGCGCGGCTCTCGCGAATCACGACGACGCGCACCTGACCGGGATACTCCATCTCTTCCTCGATCTGATGGGCGATATCGTGAGCCAGGACCGTGGACTGGGCATCGGAGATCTTGTCCGGCTGAACCATGACGTGGACCTCGCGACCAGCCTGCATGGCATAGGTACGCTCGACGCCATCATGGGAGTTGGCAATCTCCTCG
>DAWBYD010000060.1:0-9310 GCA_052278285.1 Collinsella sp.
CACAGCGGCTGGATCGAGATCCTGGGCTGCGGCATGGTCGACCCCAACGTCCTGATCAACTGCGGCATCGACCCCGAGAAGTACACCGGCTTCGCCTTTGGTATTGGCGCCGAGCGCGTTGCGGCCCTGCGCTACGACCTGCCCGACCTCAGAACGCTCATGACGGGCGATATGCGCTTCTTGAACCAATTTTAGGCTTGCCCAGGCACCCCATCTTGGCGTTCAAACCGTCGCTCGCGTACCTTTAGTACGCGTCGCTCCTCTTTCACGCCAACCTGGGGCACCTGGACAACCCTAAGGCGAACGTCTTCATTTGATATTTCCTCCCTATGCGGAGATTAAGAACTAGGAGAGCTACATGCGCGTTTCTTACGACTGGCTCAAGACCATGATCGATATTCCGGAGGATCCCAAGACCCTTTCGGACGAATATATTCGTACCGGCACCGAGGTCGAGGCGATTGACACCGTGGGCGAGTCCTTCGACCACGTGGTGACTGCCAAGGTGCTCACCAAGACCCCTCACCCCGATAGCGACCACATGTATGTGTGCTCGGGCGACGTGGGTGACAAGAACCTCGACGCCGACGGCAACCCCGCTCCGCTGCAGATCGTCTGCGGCGCGCAGAACTTCGAGGCCGGCGACCACATCGTCACGGCTATGATTGGCGCCGTGCTTCCCGGCGACGTCAAGATCAAGAAGAGCAAGCTTCGCGGCGTCGTGTCCATGGGCATGAACTGCTCCGCGCGCGAGCTCGGCCTGGGTGGAGACCACTCCGGCATTATGATCCTGCCCGAGGATACGCCCTGCGGCATGCCGTTTGCCGAGTACGTGGGCTCGAGCGACACCGTGCTCGACTGCGAGATCACGCCCAACCGCCCCGACTGCCTGTCCATGATCGGCATGGCTCGCGAGACCGGCGCCATCTTCGACCGCGATTTCCACGTTGAGCTGCCCGCCATCAAGGCCGAGACCGGCCGCGCGACCGACGATGAGCTTTCCGTCGAGATTGCCGACGAGGGCCTGTGCGACCGCTACGTTGCCCGCATCGTGCGCAACGTCAAGGTCGGCCCGTCGCCCGACTGGATGGTCAAGCGCCTTAACGCCCTGGGCGTGCGCCCGCACAACAACATCGTCGACATCACCAACTATGTGATGATGCTCACCGGTCAGCCGCTGCACGCCTTTGACCTGGACACCTTTGCCGCGCGCGATGGCCACCGTCGTGTGGTGGTTCGCGCCGCCCAGCAGGACGAGAAGTTCACGACGCTCGACGGCGAGGAGCGCGTGCTCGACGCCGGCATGGGCCTCATTACCGACGGCGAGCGTCCCGTGGCGCTGGCCGGCGTTATGGGTGGCATGGATTCCGAGATTGAGGACGACACCGTCGACGTGATGGTCGAGAGCGCCTGCTTCAACGCCGGTCGCACCTCGCACACCAGCCGTGACCTGTCGCTGATCTCTGACGCCTCCATCCGCTTTGAGCGCCAGGTCGACGAGACCGGCTGCGTGGACGTCGCCAATGTGACGTGCGCGCTCATCGAGGAGATAGCCGGCGGCGAGGTCGCCCCCGGCTATGTGGACGTGTTCCCCGCGCCCAAGACCATCGACAGCATCAAGCTGCGCCTGGCCCGCGTGCGCGCCATCTGCGGCGCCGACATCGAGCCCGACTTTATCGAGCGCTCGCTCACCCGCCTGGGCTGCACCGTCGAGCGCGACGGCGAGGACTTTATGGTCACGCCGCCGAGCTTCCGTCCCGACCTGCCGCGCGAGATCGACCTGATCGAGGAGGTCCTGCGCCTGTGGGGTATGGGTCGCGTCACGGCGACCATCCCGGCTGCCAAGAACCACATCGGCGGTCTGACGCGCGAGCAAAAGCTTACCCGCAAGGTCGGCGAGATCCTGCGCGCCTGTGGCCTCAACGAGACCACGACCTTTGGCTTTGCTGCCCCGGGCGACCTGGAGAAGATTGGCATGTCCACCGAGGGCCGCGGCTGCCCCGTGGTTCTCATGAACCCGCTGGTGGCCGAGCAGACCGAGATGCGCCGTTCGCTGCTGCCGGGCCTGCTGCAATCCGTGGCCTATAACGAGGCCCACGGCACGCCCAACGTGCACCTGTACGAGATCGGCAGCTTGTTCCACGGTCGCGAGAACGCCAGCCTGCCCAAGGAGACCAAGTCCGTAGCGGGCGTGCTCTCGGGCCAGTGGAGCGAGCAGTCCTGGAACATGAAGTACCGCAAGCTGCGCTTCTTCTTTGGCAAGGGCATCGTCGAGGAGTTGCTCGCCCAGCTGCGCATCGAGAAGGTTCGCTTCCGTCCCGTCGAGGGCGAGGGCTATGCCTTCTTGCAGCCGGGTCGCGCCGCCGAGGTTCTGTCCGGCGGTACCGTGCTGGGCTGGGTTGGCGAGATTCACCCCGAGGCGCGCGAGGCTATGGGCATTGACGAGGTTGTCGTTGCCTTTGAGCTCGACCTGGACAAGCTGATCAAGGGCGCCCGCAACCAGGAGAACTACCGTGAGTTCTCGCAGTACCCGGCCGTTGAGCACGACCTTGCTATCGTGGTCGACAACACTGTGACCTGCGAGGATCTTGAGCGCCGTATTACCAGCGCCGGAGGCAAGCTGCTCGAGGATGTGCGTCTGTTCGACGTCTACCGCGATCCCATCCGCATCGGAGCGGGCAAGAAGTCCATGGCCTTTGCGCTTACGTATCGCTCCGACGACCACACGCTTACCAGCGAAGAGGTCGAAAAGGCGCACCAGAAGATCGTTACCAAGGTGTGCAAGGGCGTAAACGGCGAGGTCCGCGGCTAGGTCCTGCGCCGGATATAGGCCAGCGTCGGCTGCCGCCGAGTCTTACGTGACTGCTGTTTTCGGTATAAGGCACCGTTGAGCCTGCATATATGACACGCGCATTACATAACGGCGTGCTGCTTTGTCGGCAGTGCGCCGTTTTGCTATGATAGCCCGCGGCGTGTTACGAATCTGACATTACGTAACACTGGAAAGGTGATTCAAGCGGCGTTGCAATTCCGTGCGCCGATAACCGGGAGGCGTACATGCACATTCCAGATAATTATCTGTCCCCGCAGACCGATGCCGTCATGGCGGTGGCAATGGTGCCCGTCTGGGTTCACTGTATCAAGAAGGTGCGCGCCACGCTCGATCGCGAGCACATGGCTTTCCTGGGCATCTGCGCCGCATTTTCCTTCTTGCTTATGATGTTCAACGTGCCGCTGCCCGGCGGCACCACTGGCCACGCCGTTGGTGGCGCACTCATCGCGCTGCTGCTGGGCCCCGAGGCCGCGGCTATCGCGGTTTCGGTCGCGCTGGCGCTGCAAGCGCTGCTGTTTGGCGACGGCGGCATCCTGTCCTTTGGCGCTAACTGCTTTAACATGGCCTTCGTGTTGCCGTTTGCCGCAGCCATCGTGTTCCGCGCGCTTAACAGCCGTTTGCACGACAAGAGCTGGGGCACCTCGGTTTCGGCCATCGTAAGCGGCTGGGTCGGCCTGTGCCTGGCGGCCCTGTGCGCAGCAATCGAGTTTGGTATTCAGCCGATGCTTTTCACGAATGCTTCGGGCGCTCCGCTGTACTGCCCCTTCCCGCTGTCCATTGCCATTCCGGCCATGATGATCCCGCATATGTTGGTAGCCGGCGTGGTCGAGGGCGTGGCGACTGCCGCGATCTACGGCTTTATCAAGAAGACGGCGCCGAGCGTTATCGTCGGCCCCGAAGCCGCCGATGGACAGCTTGCTGCCGAGGGCGCTGCTGCAAAGAAGACCTCGCTGGTCCCCACGCTCATCTTGGTTGCCGTGCTTGTCGTGGCCACGCCGCTGGGCCTGCTGGCCACGGGTGACGCCTGGGGTGAGTGGGACGCCGAGGGCGCCGCGACCGCCGTTCAGGAGGCTGGCGACGACAGCCTGCAGGCTTCGGTCGGTCTCGACACCCCGACCTTTGCCGACGCGCTGCCTACGGGTGATTACCTGCAGGCCTATTCCGAGGAGCAGGGTCTCGGCTTTGCCGGTCAGGCTGCCATGTATATCCTGTCCGGCGTGATTGGCGTGGCGGTGCTCACCATCGCATTCCGTCTGATCTCGTTGACGGTCAAGGAAAGCGGAGCCCATGGCGATGGTCGAGCTGCCTAGCTGGCTTGCGGCCGAGGAGCGATACGAGCCCACGGGCGCTCGTCATCGCGTGATGCAAAAGAACGTCCTGCACCTGGCGAGCCTGCTTGAGCGGGTTCGCCTGGGTGGAGGCGCGCACGAGGGCGGGTCGATGGTCGACCGCGCCCTTTCTTGCGTTTCGGCTCCGGTGCGCCTGGTGGGGATATTCGTTTGCGTCCTGTGCGTGTGCCTGACACAAAGCCCGCTGTACCTCATGTTGATGGCGGCCATTGCGCTGGTGCTCGTTGCCGTGCGTCCCGTACGCGGGCTGCGCGCGACCTTTGTGCCGGCGCTTGGCGCCGCGGGGCTCGCAGTGGTTTTGGCGCTGCCTGCCCTGCTGCTAGGTGCTTCCGCTACGGGCGCCATGCTCAAGATTGCGCTCAAGACCTTCATTAATGTGTCGCTGGTGCTGGGCGTTTCGTGGACCCTCACGTGGAGCCGCATGTCGGCGGCGCTCAAGATGCTGCATCTACCCGACGAAGTTATCTTTACGTTTGATATGGCGCTCAAGCACATCGAGGTGCTGGGTCGTACGGCGCACGATCTGTGCGAATCGGTCATGCTGCGCAGCGTTGGCCGTGCGCCCGAGGGATTTTCGCGTACCGATTCGATCGCGGGTATCATGGGCATGACCTTTATCAAGGCGATGAAATGCAGCCGCGCGATGGACGAGGCTATGCTTTGCCGCGGCTTTGCCGGTGCGTATCCGGCTCCCGCGCGCGCCAGGTTTGGCTGGCGCGATGCGGCCTATGCGGCCGGCGTGGCGCTGCTGACAGTGTTGTGCGCCGTGCTGTAGGCGCTGCTGGTTCCGACTGGGGATGTAAATGGGGAAGGGCGACGTTTTGACGATCGATATGAATAGTGCGGCGGGCACGAACGGTGTGGGCGGCGCCGAGGTCGTTCCGCTCATCGAGCTGCGCGACGTGGTGTTCTCCTATGCGGGGCATACGGTTGTCGATGGCGTGTCGCTGCAGGTCGATCGTGGTGAACTCGTTGCCCTGCTCGGTCCCAACGGCTGCGGCAAGACGACGATTATGCGTCTTATTAACGGCCTTGAACTCGCGGACGCAGGGGCATACCTGTTTGACGGGCACGTGGTCGATGCGGCGTATCTGAAGGATTCTGCTGCTGCTCAGAAGTTCCACCAGCGTGTGGGCTTCGTATTCCAAAACGCCGATGCCCAGCTGTTCTGCGCCACGGTGGGCGAGGAAGTTGCTTTTGGTCCCGCGCAGATGGGGCTGCCGGCAGAAGAGCTCGAGCGCCGCGTGAGCGATGCCATGGGGTTGTTCCAGGTTGCCGACCTTGCCGACGCCTCTCCCTATCAGCTCTCGGGCGGGCAAAAGAAGCGCGTTGCGCTGGCTGCGGTGGTGTCGATGAACCCGGATATCTTGGTTCTTGACGAGCCTACCAATGGGCTCGACGAGGATTCATGCGACATCGTGGTCAACTTCTTGCTGGCCTACGTCGCGGCGGGTAAGACGGTCTTGATGAGCACACATCACCAGGATTTGGTGCGACGCCTGGGTGCCCGTGCAATCTATATCGATCGATATCACCATGTGGTCGAGGCGCCTTCGCCGTCGTATGGAACCGAAAGCGGTGCTACGGACTAGTTGCTGCGTAGAGCGTGCGTAGCCGCCCGCGCGGCTTTGCCGTGATGGTATAGTTATCCAGGTTTTTTATGGGGGTGGCTATGCCAAGCTGGAACATTCATATCGCTCAGACGGAGCGTTTGCTGGAGCGCACCGGTGCGCTTGCCAATAGCGTGCGCGACCGCAATGCCTTTTTGTTTGGCTGCGTGGTTCCGGATATCTTCGTGGGCTATATGGTCCCTGGCATCGCCGATCCCATCCCGTACCGCATTACGCACTTTGCAAAGCCCGAGCCTATCCCTAAGCCGCGCGAGCATGAGTTTTGGGACACCTATGTGGCGCCGCTGCTCAAAGGGGCGCCTGTTGGTACGCCGGCTGACGCGACCTCGATTGTCGAGGAGCGCGAGCGACTCAATCGGGTGCATTATCCCCAACGCTACAAGGATGCCGAGCCGGTTGCCGGTCCCGGTGCTAGCGAGCTTTCACTCGCGCCCGATGACGTGGCGCAGTCGCTGCTCGATCTGACGCTGGGCGTTTGGTCTCACCTCGTGGCCGATACCGTGTGGAATACGCGCGTGAATCGGTACCTGGAGGCGCACGGCGGCAAACCGTGCGAGGAATTCCGCATTAAAAAGCAAGGCGACTTTGACTGGTTTGGCAAGACACTCGGCATCGTTTCGATTCCGCGCGCGACCGATCGCCTGTATACTGCGGCGACCCGTTTTGGTCAGTATCCCATCCATAAGGAGTATGTGCTCAAGACCATTGGCGTTATGCACGAGATTGTACGCGAAAACCCCGGCGAGCCCGATCATCCGCCGTATCGCTTGCTAACCGAGGAGTTTTTCGATGCAACGTTTACCGAGGTCATCGAGCTGACCGAGGCGGGATTTGCGGCTCGCGTTGCTGCTTCTGACGTCCCCGCAGCCCCCCTGATCGCTAGCTGCTAGCCGGCCGGCCCGGCAGTGAATAGCTCAACCCAATCGACAAGTAGCTCTTGCCGTAAGGTATCTTCGGCAATGCGCTCCTGTTTGGTCTTTGGGATGTGGGGAAGCCCGGCCTTTTTATGGATGAGCTCGGCTATGTGGTCGAAGCTCTTCTTCTCCTTGATCTGGTCATAGGTAATTTGGATGACGTCGTAGCCCATGCTTGTGAGTGCGGTGGCGCGCTCGGCATCGGAGAGGCTCGCGGCTTCGCTGTCGTGGGCAGAGCGGCCTTGGCATTCCAGAATGACGCCCATGCTGTCGGTGGCGCTTTCGATGAGGATATCGGCGTAGCAGCAGGTTTTGTCATACAGCGAACGTGCGGCTTCACTGAGCGGGATGCGCGCGTTGTTGGCGATCTCGATGCCCTGGCCGCCCTCGTCGCGGGGGAGCGAGATAAGCATGGAGGTCTGTACTTCGAAGGGCGAGGCGGCCTGCCCCGTCATGTGCTCGGCCGCCCAGCGCAGTTGTTTGACGCCGCGCAGGCCTGCGGCTTGCTTGGCGAACGCGGCGATATCCGTTGCGGTAAGAAGCGGCGTGCGCTTCCACAAGTTGGTGTCATTGCCCTTGGTGTCGTTAACTCGCTCCCAGCCGCAGTTGGGTGGAATGAACTTAAGCGAAATAGCTTCATCGAGTTGTTGTTGCGTTCGCTCGCAGGGCTTAAACACTGCAAAGGAGCCGCACGTCTCGTAGCAAGCCATGAGTAACTGGTTGCGTGAAACCTGCGTAGCAAGGTTGAGCAGCGTGAACTCCGGTGACGTGACATCAAACCCATGTTCAGTCTGCCTAAACGACCCCGGAGGTGGTTCTTGGGTCAGGAGGTGCGATTTAAACAGGCTTCGCGACCCGGATTGTGCCCGAGTGAATACAAGCCTGTGAAGTGGTGCGTGAAGCAGGTCTTTTACAACTGCATGACTTCCGAGACCACAACATCTGCGATCCATATTGCCAAGGCTAATGGCGGGGTAAAGGCCTAATACCTGCGGCGGGATGCGGTAGTAGTTAAAGGCGGATTGCCCACAAAGCGTCAGGTCCATAATGCCCTCCTGGCCGAAATCATCTCTTTGAAGCGAGTGATGCCAGCGTCAATCCGGAAGTATGCGGCAAAATCTGAACCCTATGAGCGGACCTGGCTTTTGAGGCTAGTTTATCAGGCATTTTGTTGCGAAAAAACAGGGTGTGCTCGGAGGTTCCAGAATTTGCCGCATACTTCCGAAAACCAGGTCGATTTGGTTCTTGCTAAAACGATTTATCAGCCCTGTGTGAGGTGTGGGTTTGCCACCGGGCGAACACTTTTAGCGCTTGGGGCTTTATTTTTTTGGGCCTCGAAGGGTGGATTTCGCGCTTTTGGTAAAGAAATGAGTGCGTGTTTTGCCGTGCGGCGGCATTGGCACAGAAAAAGGGCCCGGAAGGCAATGCCTTCCGGGCCCTTTGCAATGCAAATCTGCTTGCAAGTACGATTTAGCGCACCTGAGCGACGTATGCGACGTTGGTCGAGGAGACCTTGTCCTCGAGCTGGACGCTCATGCGGGGATCGCCGGCGGTAGCGACGGTCAGATCGCCGGCCTCGACGTAGCCGAGCTCCTTAGCGGTCTCGATCGCCTTGACGATCGTGCCGTTGACGGTGCCCTGGGTAATCTCGGCCTGATGCGGGATAACGCCCCAGTACATGATCATCTGCTGGACGGCCCACTCGTGGCGGGAGAACGCGCAGATCGGCATGTTGGGACGGAAGTGCGAAATCAGGCGAGCGGTACGACCGGTGGTCGTCGGCACGGTGATGCACTTGGCGCCAACGGTGGTGGCCATGTTCACAGCGGACATACCCACAACGTTGTTGACGACGCGGGTGCCGTGAGCGTCAGCCGGAACCTCGAGCGGGGCGTGAGCCGGGAGGTACTTCTCGGTCTCGAGAGCAATGCTGGCCTGCATCTTAACGGCCTCGACCGGGTACTTACCGGCAGCGGACTCGCCAGAGAGCATAACGGCGTCGGTGCCGTCGTAAATGGCGTTAGCAACGTCGGCAACCTCGGCGCGCGTCGGGCGCGGGTTCTGCTGCATGGAGTCGAGCATCTGCGTAGCGGTGATAACGGGCTTGTAGGCTGCGTTGCACTTAGCGATGATTTCCTTCTGGATGTGCGGAACGAGCTCGGGCTTGATCTCGATGCCCAGGTCGCCACGGGCGACCATGATGCCGTCGGAAGCCTCGAGGATCTCGTCGAAGTTCTCGACGCCCAGGGCGCACTCGATCTTCGGGAAGATCGTCACGTGCTCGCCGCCGTTCTCGCGGCAAAGCTCGCGGATGCCGCGGACGGACTCGCCGTCACGGATGAAGGAAGCGGCGATGTAGTCGATGTTCTCGGTCAGGCCAAAGAGGATGTCCTGACGATCGCGCTCGGTGATAGCGGGCAGCGAGATGTTGACGTTGGGCATGTTAACACCCTTGCGCTCGCCGATCAGGCCGTCGTTCTTGACGACGCAGGTCATGTCCTGGCCGTCGACGGACTCGACCTCGAGGGCAACCAGGCCGTCATCGATCAGGATGAGGGAGCCCTTCTCGACCTCGGAGGGCAG
>DAWBYD010000061.1:0-1982 GCA_052278285.1 Collinsella sp.
GGCGAAGTTCTCGAGGCCGGCGGGCTTGGAAGGCATCTCGAAGCGCACGAAAATGGAGGGGCGCGTCTCGTCAGAGTACTCAATCTCGGCCTCGGCGAGTGCGGTGTGGCAGTGCTTGCACCAGTGGACGGGCTTGTGGCCGCGATAGATCATGCCCTTGTCGAACATAGCCTTGAAGACCTCGATGTCGGCGGCGTCATGCTGGTGATAGAGTGTCAGATACGGGTTGTCCCAATCGCCGAGCACGCCCAGGCGACGGAAGCCGGCCTTCTGCAGCTCGATGTTCTCGACAGCGAACTTATTGCAAAGCTCGCGGATCTTAGCCGTGGAGGTCTGGTTGAACTTCTCGGTGCCGAGCTTCTCCTCGACCTTGTGCTCAATCGGCTGACCGTGGCAGTCCCAACCGGGGACATAGGGAACCTCATAGCCCTGCATCATCCAGTAGCGGTTGATCATGTCCTTGGAGATCTTGTTCATGGCATGGCCGATGTGGATCGGGCCGTTGGCGTACGGAGGGCCGTCGTGCAGCACGAACTTCTTATGCCCCTCGTTCTTCTTTAGAACTTGCTCGTAGACCTTGTTGTCCTGCCAGTCCTTGAGTCGCTTGGGCTCGGACTTGGAAAGACCGGCACGCATGGGAAATCCGGTTTTGGGCAGATTCATCGTCTGCTTGTACTCGTTTGCCACGGTACCCCTTTCATGTCGTGGGCGCGCACGCCCTCTGGGCACCAAAAAAGCGCCCGTCCCTACAAGCTGGGACGAAGCGCCACAAAACAGGCAGTCTGCCCGTAAAAGCTCTTCGCTTAACCACCCAGCTTAGATGCCCTCGCCCGCGTATTCGCGCGCTCGCATCCGTTACTCGGCTGGCCTGTATCGACGGCCATCTCGGCGATGTCTACTAAGACGAACCTGCGCGGCACGTCCGTTGGGATCGCAGCTCCGGGGTGATTTTCATCGGTCGCATGCACGGGTTCTCAGCGCTCCCCGCTCTCTGTGGCATGCAGACGGCCGACTACTCGTCCCCATCAACGCTTATGCGGAGTATGCTAGCACGTTCCGCGCCGACGAAAAACCCTCAACACTGGTTTTATACGTTCGAAATTTCTCGCGGCTGTGGACCTTCTCTTGGAGCAAAATACCTGAAAGCACTTTATCGAACGAAAGAAGGTTGCTATGCGCACGATTGGAATGAGCGACTACACCGTTGGCGAGGATTGCTTTGACGAGCTGCCCACCGCACTGGCGGAGTACGGAGCGACCAAGGTCGCGATCATCGGTGGCAAGCGGGCACTGGCCGCAGCACTTCCCGGTATCGAAGCTGCGCTAGCGGGTACCGACGTCGAGATTCTGGAGACGCGCGTCTACGGCACCAACAGTACGCGCGCCAATATCGCCAAGGTCGTAAACTCCCCCGCCTGCCAGGAAGCCGACGTGCTCATTGCTTGCGGCGGCGGCAAGGCGCTCGACACCGTGAAGACCGCAGCCATCGAGCTCAAGAAGATCGTCTTTACGGTGCCGACGATTTGCTCCAACTGCTCCGCTGCGACCGCCATTGCCGTCGTGTACAACGACGATGGCTCGCTCGAGGGCTATTCGTACCCCAACCGACCGGCGCACATCTTCATCAACCCCAAGATCATCGCCAAGGCACCGGCAGAGTACTTCTGGGCCGGCGTGGGCGATGCCCTGTCCAAACAGCCCGAGGTCGAGTACGCCACGAGCGCCGGCAACCTGGAGCACACCGCCGGTCTTGGCCTGGCGCTCGCCCACACCTGTTCCGAGCCACTGTTTACCTATGGCGTCCAGGGTCTTGAGGACGTGCGCCAGAACCTGTCGAGCGAGGCCGTCAAGCAGATCGCGCTCGACATCGTGGTCAACACGGGCTACGTCTCCAACCTGACCAACCAGACCGATTACTACTACAACTCGAGCGTGGCGCCCGCGTACTACAACGCCCCCTGCAGCATTCCGCGTGAGGGCAC
>DAWBYD010000062.1:0-3172 GCA_052278285.1 Collinsella sp.
GCGGGGTCAGCCCGTGGGAGGCCAGGGCGCCGCTGACCGGTGGACGGCACCGAGCCGTACGCCTGAGCTGAAGAAGGGGGAGGCCTCGCGGCCTCCCCCTTTTTTGCGTTTACGGGGCGTAAATGACTCTATTACACCAGACGATCTTATCGTTTTTGGTATTGAGCCTTTATTTAAAGAAGATAAATCGAATAACAAGGGCAACTGCTATGGCCACAATGATCAAAAGCAGGATTGCCAGTCGATGTTGCTTGCGTCGTTTACTTGACGAAACGAAGATTGATTTTCCTTGTTTTGGCGTCTCGAGATAACGAGCCGAATGCGTTAAGGTTTGCTTTGGTCGTGGACCTCTTTGTTGATGAGCGGCGGATGCTTTCAGTGGATCATCACTAGCTGCGCTGTTTTTAGATAATGGTGCGTCTTTCAGATATATAGGGTCTCCCGAGGCGACGCCCATATGTTTACGTCTCGTTTGGGCATCCTCGAGCGTTTGATATCGATTTCTCGTTACATACTCGGGCTCTGCATCATTAATGGGCTCTTGCGAGATGTGGGGGCGATGGAACCGCGGCGGCTGCATGGAAGTATCTTCCCCCTGCGTCGGCATGAACATATTGTTCTGGTTTTGGTCGTCCATGATGCCCTTTAGCTCGTTGCCAACAACGTGTACGCGTTCATTGTAAGCCCCTTGTTATTTGTAGCTGTGGACATACTCGTTATTTAAGCTCTGGTTCAAAGAACCTTTACCTTCCTAGAACCTGAGTCATACACACTTAGATATGCTTATAGTACCGGACTCAAAAAACTTTATAGTCGATGTATATATGAGCATCGGGTGGGCATATATAAGAGCGTCAAAAGAAGTCCCTGCCACCTGGAAGATGGCTCGGCAGTCCCTAAAAGGAGTGGTAGTCATGGCAAGCATGGTTCCTTATCGTTCGGTCTTTGGTGTTCGTCCCTCTGCTAGCTCGTTGTTTGACCTCTTTGATGATATGACCGATCTGGCAAACAACTCGATCGCCTCTAAGGCGTTCCCTGTTGATGTTGAGGACAAGGGCGACGGGTACGAGGTCAAGGCCTATTTAACCGGCGTCGCTAAGGATGACATCGATGTTGAGCTCAATGAGGGTCGTCTTTCCATTAGCGTGAATGTCGAGGAGAGCGAAGAGAACGAGGGCAAGAACTTCCTGCAGAAGGAGTTCAGCTCGTACAGCGCGACGCGTGGCGTGTATCTTAAGGACGCTTCGAGCGAGGGCCTCTCGGCTAAGTACGCTGACGGCATCCTGACCGTTACGGTTCCCAAGATCGTCGAGAAGAAGAACGTTACGAAGATCTCCATCGAATAACTTCGTTGGTGTTCTTCGCTATTAAAAGACAACAAAAGGGGCTGGGAAGCGATTCCCGGCCCCTTTTGTTGTTTAGGACAGTCTATTGAATGGTTGCCGGTTGATACTGACTCGCAGGGCGTATCGAGAGTTTTCGCGATCCTTGGAGAAGGGTTGCGGAGCTGCCGACCTCGTCATCCAGGGTTGCGGCCAGAGCTTTGGCATAGCTTTTGACGGTAAGGCTCGGACGATTGTTATCTTGGCTGATATGCATGGCAATGAGCTGTTCGGTGCGATCGGTAACAAGTTCGCGCGCGGCTTCGGCGGCTTGGCCATTGGAGAGGTGTCCCCTTTCAGACAGGATGCGCTCCTGAAGAAAGCGGGGATATTCTCCCTCGCGCAGCATGGTCACATCGTGGTTGCTTTCGAGTGCGAGGACTCGACAATCTTTGAGGGTGTTCATGGCTTGGCTCGATAGCTCTCCGGTGTCGGTGGCAAAGCCGATGGAATCATCGAGGGTGTCGAATCGATAGCCGACTGGATTGATGACATCGTGTGACGTTGAGTAGGTTTGCACGTGGATGCCGGCAATGGATAGGGTGTCACCGGGATCGAATTCCTCGACAGGCAGATGCGAAAGATTTTCTTTGCTCGAAAGAGTGCCCCTGCTGGCAAAGAGGGGGCCGTGCCAGTGCTTGCACCAGACATCGAGGCCCTTGATGTGATCGCTATGCTCATGAGTAATGAGAAGAGCCGAGACGTTGTCTGCCGAGAGCCTCAGTTCTGCCATGCGCTTTAATGTCTCGCGGGGAGACAGTCCGTCATCGACCATAATGAGCCCCTGCGGGCCCTCGATGAGTGCGCAGTTGCCTTTAGAGCCACTGCCGAGGATATGAAGGTGCAGGCAAGACATAAGATTCCAAAGGATACAATGGGTGCGGACGAATAAAGGAGGAAGCGAATGCCAACGGTATCACAGCATTACGGACACCATGCCGTGCCTGGGGCAGTCGATGAGACCCGGACGAGGCAGCAGGCAGCTCCTGTCGTGCTCATGGTATCAGGCGGCGCGGACTCGACGGCACTGCTTCTTATGGCGTGCACATCAAAGCTGGATATCCAAGACGGACGCGGTGTTGCCCCCATTGCTCGCGAGCGCCTGCATGTGCTGCATGTAAACCATCATCTGCGCGGCAAGGCGTCCGATGGCGACGAGGCCTTTGTGCGTGAGCTCTGCGCGCAATATGGTTTACCGCTGTGTGTGGAGCACGCTTATTTTGATGGGGAGTCGGGCAATATTGAGGCCGCGGCCCGCGAGGTGCGCTATGCCGCGGCGCGGAGGTATGTTCGCGAACTCTGCGCCCAGACGGGGGCGCCGCGAACGGCGGCTCGTATCTGCACCGCGCACACGTCTTCGGATCGCGCGGAAACGTTTTTGATGAACGCGATTAAGGGTTCGGGGCCCGCTGGTCTATCGAGCATTCCTCGCCGGAGGAATATCGTGGTGCGTCCCTTGCTCGACCTAACTCATGGCGAGCTTGTGGGCTATCTACAGGTACATGGTCAGCCGTGGCGTGAAGACGAGAGCAATGAGGATATCTCGTATCTGCGAAACTACGTGCGCCATCGGGTAATGCCAGTGGTGGCACAGCGTAATGCGAGCGTGTGCAAGACGATTGGCGCCGCCTGTGAGATCTTGGGTGACGAAGACGCGTTTCTATCCCAGCTGTCGGCGCAGGCGTTTCGAAGCTGCCTGCGCAAGGAGGCGGCGGGCGCGCTAGTGCTCGATGCCAGACGCCTTGCTGCGGCCGAGGTGGTAATCGCGCGGCGCATCGTGCGACTGGCGA
>DAWBYD010000063.1:0-2938 GCA_052278285.1 Collinsella sp.
CGGTATTCCTTGTCCACGCTCGTGGCACCGCCCATGGTAAAAATCGTTGAGCCGTCGAGCTCAAAAACCTCGCCGCGCGGCAGGCGCCGTATGGGAGAGGTATCCGACAGGCGCTGCGGCAGCCCACCGTGCCACAACTCCAGGGGGCGCTCCGCCCAATGGTCGTAGCGCTCGTGGTTGCCGTCGACGAACAGCACGGTATAGGGGCGCGACTCCAGCCAGGCGATATCGGCGCACTCCTCGGCAGAGAAATCCCACGGAAAGCCAAAGTCGCCCGCGACAATCAGGTAGTCGTCGCCCGTCAGACTATCCCCAAGATCCCAGTCGCGAAGCTTTTGCATGTCGAGGCCGCCGTGAATATCGCCCGTCACATAGACCGTCATCGGATTACCACTTCCCTGTAAGTCGCTAGCCCGCATTCTGCACGATCACTAGGTCAACCGTTCCAGCCCTTCCATCCCTTAGGGCTTACCCCTCGTTCTTCCATCCAAACGGGTCAAGCACCCAAAAAACCAGATCGAGCATGCCGCCGGTCATCATGGCGCCGGCAAGGGCCATACAAACGTGTAGAGAGACGACACTTCGGAGCACGTCGAATGGCCCCAGAACAGCCAGCAGCGCAACCGCTGCGCCAGCAAGGCACAGCGCGAGGCACGGCCCCGCGTCCTTGACGCACTTCTTTGCGAGATGCTTGGTGTTGTCGCTCATCAATATCGAACTCCTTAGAGGGTCGTTGTTCAGATACATGCCGCCGCGACAGAACGGATCGGCAGGATAAGTGTCACATGTCGTGCGGACATCAATGGAGAAACCGCCTGCTTGACCAACCCTTGCGCCGTTTTGCAGCGGCACCCCATCCCCCGCCATCGAGGTCTAATACTTTTCCCACCGCTACCCAAAAACTCATCCAACATTAATCTTGGCTCAAGAATCGCTTAATCTATAACCTGCACTATAGAGTTCGACCAAGGGCGGGGCGGCGTCACGCAGGCCGCCGAACGCAACGCTCGCGCCCGGGCAGATCGCCCGGCGTCGCGCCCATCGAACGAAAGGAACAGGTCATGGACGACCTCGAAAAAGTTGAAACCATCCGCACCAAGTGCAACGTGAGCTACACCGATGCCAAGGCCGCGCTCGACGCCGCCGACGGCAACGTCTTGGATGCCATCATTTGGCTCGAGTCGCAGGGCAAGACCCAGACCACGTCGGCGCACGCCGCCACCGAGTCCGCGCCAGTCGATGAGCCCTCAGCCGAGATGGTCGCCGCGCAGGCCGCCTACGAGAAGTCGAGCGAAAAGACCGACTTCTCCAAGAAGATGGACAGCGTGTGGGAGTACCTCAAAAAGCTCTTCCGCCTGAGCCTGGACACCAAGTTTATCGCCACGCGCCGCGACGCGATCATCCTCAACATTCCCATCCTGATCCCCATCGTCGCGCTGTTTGCCTGGGGCGCCACGATATGGCTGATGCTGATTGGCCTGTTCTTTGGCATGCGTTACCGCATCGATAGCGACGGCGACGTACCCGGCAGCATCAACAACCTTATGAATCACGCTGCCGATGCCGCGGACGACATCAAGCAAAATCTCAACGACGACAAGTAATCTCAGACGGGGGCACGCATGGCACGGATCCTGATCGTAGAGGACGAGGAGAAAATCGCCCGCTTTGTGACGCTCGAGCTGGAGCACGAGGGCTACCAGGTGGAACACGCCGCCGATGGCCGCACCGCCGTGGACCTGGCGCTGGAGCGCAACTACGATCTTATTCTGCTCGATGTGTTGTTGCCGCAGCTCAACGGCATGGAGGTCCTGCGGCGCGTCCGCAAGCACAAGGATGTGCCGGTGATAATGGTCACCGCGCGCGATGCCGTGATGGACAAGGTGGCCGGGCTCGATGCCGGCGCCGACGATTACCTGACCAAGCCGTTTGCGATTGAGGAGCTGTTCGCACGGATCCGCGTGGCGTTGAAGCGCTCGGAGGCCGTGCGGGCGGCTTCGGGCGTTGGCGGCATCGGGACGGGCGCGGCAGGCGGCACGGGTGTCGGCGCCACCGCGATACCCCCGGTCAGTGACTCGACCCAGGTTTCCGCCTCGCTCTCCCCCGCCACGCTCGCCGTGGGATCGGTTGTGCTCGATCCCGACCGCCGCGAAGTCACGGTCGGCGGCTCGCCCATCGTGCTCACGGCCCGCGAGTTCGACGTCCTCGCCCTGCTTATGGCACATGCCGGCACCGTGCTCACGCGCGAGCGCATCGCGCACGAGGCGTTGGGCTACGAATACGTGGGCGACACCAACAACGTCGACGTGCACATTGCGCACCTGCGCGCCAAGATCGAGGACGCCGGCGGCGCCCGCGTCATCCAGACCGTGCGTGGGGTGGGCTATGTCTGCCGTGCGTAACGCCGAGACCAAGCGCGTCACCTCCATCGCCCGTGCCATCAACTGGAGCTATATGTGGCGCCGCTTGATGAGCTACGTCTGGCTCGATCTGTTGCTGTTGGTTATTGCGGCGGCGATCCTCGTCTATGGATACAACCAGACGCTGCCCGACGGCGCGTTTACCGCAGGATGGATCCCCGGCGCCACCGTTCACGGCATGTCGCTGACGCCCGCGCGCGGCTGGGACCCGGCAACGCTCACCTATACCGTCGAGCTTGCGCGTACCACCAAGACTTTCCCCCTCGCGCAGGACCTCGTCACGCTATGGCCTCTCTGCCTTGTCGTTGTGGGTTGGCAGGTCATCAGCGTGCTCGACATGCTCGGCGGCGCCCGTCGCGTGCGCCGCACCATGGCACCGCTCAACGACCTGGCCTTGCGCGTGGACGAGCTCGGCCGTATGCAGCTCTCTGACGGCAAGATGGAAACACTGGAGCCGGCCATCGAGCGCGCACGCGTCGACTCGCCGAGCGTCACCACCGGCGCCGCCGCCCTGGCGA
>DAWBYD010000064.1:0-1678 GCA_052278285.1 Collinsella sp.
ACGGCAGGATGTTTACGCGAGAGAGCGCCGCGCTCGCCGTGACCGAGTGATTCGGGGTCCACGCAGGCGAGTGCTTTGCGGGTGCTGCCCAGGCGGGCGAGCTTGGAGAACTTCTTAAAGCAGCTCTCTGCTGTAGCGCGCTCGTATTCATCGAGCGTGATTGATGGTGTGCCGAGCGGGTGCGTGCTGTCGGTGCGAAGGGCAACGTAGGGGTTGCCGGCGTAGTCGGGAATGCTGCTGAGATAAACACCGCGGGCGCGGTTGAGGTCGGGGTTTTCGACCTCGTCGATGGGGGTGGCGGCACTGTCCGCGGAAACGTCGTCATCGGTGTCGGTTGCGGCGGAATCGGAGCCATCGCCAGAGTCCTGGCCGTTTTGAGGGTCCGGGGAGCTCGCCGTTCCCGATTCGAGCCGGGCAACCAGGTCTGCCTCGTCGTCGGTGCGGCTGGGGCTCTCGTTTTGTTTTTCGGCCAGAGCCGCCGCTTGCTCATCGCTTTGCGGCGACAGCAGCTTGGGCGCCCCGGCAAGCGATCCCGTAAACAGCGCAAACCCTAGCACCACGGTGGTGCCGATGGAAAGTATTTGCTTGTAGGCGGGCTTGCGCGACATTGAGGCTCCTGGATGGACGGTTGGGAATCTACCAGTCTAGCAGGAGCCGGCAAGGGCCGTTCTGTCGAACAAATACTTAAGATTTGAGACAAACGCTACTGATTCATTTGTCCCGCGGTCTAGATCGAGGTGGAGTCGAGCCAGTTGAGCTTGCACTCGAGAATGCGCTGCTCGCCGGGTTCGCTGCTTCCGTCAAGTAGGGCGAGCATCATCTCGGCTGCTTCGCGACCTTCTTGGTCGACGGGCTCGATGATGGTGGAGACGGTCGGTGTGGTGAGATTAGTCCAGTCTTCGCAGTTGAGTCCCAAAAGGCCGATTTGCTGCGGAAGCAGATGGGCCATTGGCTGGAGGGCCTTGTAGACACGGGGAAGTGCCCACTGATTTTGCACGAAGATAAGGGTTCGCTTGGCGGGATTGAACTTGAATTTAAAGTACTCGGTGAGCTCGTTGATTGACGGCTTGTTGTGATCGATGGGAATCGCTTTGTAGAGCTGCCCGTTCGCTGCCAGCGCCTCGGCATACCCCTGAAAACGCTCCATGCGGGTGCGCATTTCGGTCATGTTGGCGGCAATGGAAAAGAAATCTTCGTAGCCGGCGTCGAGGAGTGCCTGTGTGGCGTTGTACACGCCGTCGTAAAGGTAGGTTTTGATCCAGCTGGTACCTGGGCTATAGATGGCCGCATCGAAAAAGACGACCGGCTTGCCGGCGCGTCTAATGCGGTCATGCACGGCTTTGAAGTTTGCCGTGGGCTGGATGATAAAGCCATCGACGCCCAGCGAGAGCATCTTGTCGACGTACATGAGCTCGGTCTCGGGGTTAAAGTTGCTCGTGCAAACGACCGTCTGGTAGCCCGCGGGGAGCATGACCTGCTCCATGCCGTTGAGGACGAGCCCCGCCCATTTGTTGGTGTTATCCAAAATGATGATGGCAATGACGTGGGTTTGCTTGCCGGTGAGCGTCTGCGCTTGGGCGTTGGGAACGTATCCGAGTTCCTTAATGACGCGCGCGATTATGTTCTGCGTCTTCTCGCTAAGCTTTTCTCGTTTGTCGTTGAGGTAATACGAGACGCT
>DAWBYD010000065.1:0-2956 GCA_052278285.1 Collinsella sp.
GCTTGGTCCCGCTTGCCGGCGACGTGCGCTTCCATGCCGTGGACTTTTCCTACGTGCCGGGCACCCGTGTGCTCACGGACCTCAACCTGTTTGCCAAGCCGGGGCAAAAGATCGCGTTTGTGGGCTCGACGGGTGCCGGAAAGACGACCATCACCAACCTCATCAACCGCTTCTACGAGGTTGATGACGGCGAGATCACGTACGACGGCATCGACGTCAAGCACATTGCCAAGGCCAGCCTGCGCGGGTCGCGCGGCATTGTGCTGCAGGACACGCACCTGTTTAGCGGCACCATTGCGCAGAACATCCGCTTTGGCAAGCTCGACGCGACCGACGAGGAGGTGCGCGCCGCTGCCGAGGCCGCCTGCGCGGATTCGTTTATCCGCCGCCTGCCTAGAGGGTACGACACACCGGTCACGGCCGATGGCGCCAACCTGTCGCAGGGCCAGCGCCAGCTGCTCGCCATCGCGCGCGTGGCCGTCGCCGATCCGCCGGTGCTCATCCTGGACGAGGCCACGAGCTCCATTGACACGCGTACCGAAAAGCTCATCGAGCGCGGTATGGACCGCATCATGCGCGGTCGCACCACGTTTATGATCGCGCACCGCCTGTCCACTGTCCGCGACGCCGACGCCATCATGGTCCTCGAACACGGCCGCATCATCGAGCGCGGCACGCACGAAGAGCTGCTCGCCCAGCGCGGCGAGTACTGGCAGCTGGCGCATGGCTTAAAAGAGCTGGATTAACCCGTTCGAGCACGATGCTTTGATCCCTCCGTGTTCCTCACCTCACCTCAAACCATCACAACATTCGACGTTTTTTGCCAAAATCGGGAAAAGCATCGAATGTTGTGATGGTTTTTCTGCCACTCGACCGGGTGGAACCGCTTTCTTGAGCGCGAAGGTGTGCGGATCCGTGGGCAGGGGAATAAGGTTGGTTATCCGACTCCATTGGAGGGCTCATGGACCTGCCGATCGTCCTGTCCCATAAGACTGCCTGGCTGTACCACAACGCGGCGCGCCCGTCCGAGCCGCTCTCGCGAGCAAGCAGCCTATACGATGAGGACTCGCCTGCTAACGAGGCGGAGCCGACCGCGAGCCTGCCCAAATTGGGACTCGATGCCAAAGGGCTGAGGGCTTCAACGGCAGCTGGGATCGTTACCGACTATCTGGTTTTGCTTGGTATTCCACGAGAAGAGCTCGATCATATCGACACGCTCGTCAACTTCGATTTTGAGCGCTCGACGCCGGCTGGATTTAGGTGCCACGTGTTTGGAGCGCCGGTACCTCCAGGCCATCTTATCGAGGTGGCAGAGGGCCTTCTAGTGGTTGATGAGGTCATGTGCTTTGTCCAAGCGGGTTCGTGGATGAGTGAGCCCGAGCAGCTGGAATATGGATATGAAATCTGCGCTCGATACCATTTGAATCATCTGTCGACAGGTGATTATATCGAGATAGGGCAGAGGTATACCGTTGCCGATTTGATTGCTTATTGCAATGAGAACCGATCTCGTCAGGGGGCCATACGCGCGGCCGCCGTGCTCAGGCGCGTGCACGATGGCGCGCGGTCGCCCATGGAGACGGCCACCGCAATCATGGTCGTAGCAAAACGTTCCCAGGGCGGTCTGGGATACGCCAAGATCGAGCTCAACCACCGGGTTGATGTTCCCAGCGAGTTCAAATATCTCGCTAAGTCCGGGTATTTCGAGATCGACGTATATGCGCCTGCGAGCGGTACGGGGATTGAATACAACGGCTCGGACCATCTTGATAAACAGCGCAGCGCGTCGGATGCGGAGCGTATGACCGTGCTGAGCGCGCTGGGCTTTAAGATGATCGTCCTCACCGGGACTCAGTTTGCCCATCAACTGCAATTGCATCGGGCAATGAATGCCATCGCGCTCGTTATGGGCCTTAAGTGCGACCGAAGCGAAGCGTTCCAGAAACGTCAGAACGACCTACGAGAATTCGTGATTCGGCACTGGGACGGCGGCCTTTAGGGGCGTTTTGGTCCTTCTGCGGGGTGCTGTGGGCAGGCAAACCATCACAACATTCGACGTTTTTTGCCGAAAACGAGAAAAGCATCGAATGTTGTGATGGTCTGTGTTGAGGATGGGCTTGGAAGGTCCGTTTTGTTCGAGGCGACCTGTCCTGTCGTACGGGTGTCGGCATGATTCTCGCGTGGGGTATTATGTTTTCCGAAGAATAAAGGCCAGTGTGAGGGGAGGGCTGCGTGGACGGGCACGTGCAACATGACGGCTTTGGCCGCGATATCAACTACCTGCGCATTGCCGTTACCGACAAGTGCAATTTCCGCTGCATTTACTGTATGCCGGCCGATGGCGTGGTACCCCGCGCGCACGACGAGCTGCTCAGTGCCGAGGAAATCGCCCGCTTTGTGCGTCTGGTGGCGGGAGAGGGCATTCGCCGCGTGCGCCTGACGGGTGGCGAACCGCTGGTCAGCCGCCGTATCATCCCGCTCATTCGCGACATCCGCGCGATTCCGCAGATCGAGGACATCTCGCTCACCACCAACGGCGCCCTGCTGCCCAAGCTGGCGCCGCAGCTCAAAGATGCCGGGCTTAACCGCGTCAACATCTCGCTCGACACGCTCGACCCTACGCTCTTTGGAAAGATCACGCGTCTAGGTCGACTCGAGCAGACCATGGCTGGCATCGACGCGGCGCTGGCTTGGGGCTTTGAGCCCGTTAAGGTCAACTGCGTTGTTGTGCGCCGGCTCAACCAGGATGTGGCGGCCCTCGCACGGCTGACCGTCGACCGTCCCATTCATCTGCGATTTATCGAATACATGCCCATTGGCGACGAACACACGAGCTCGCATTGTGCTGTGGACCCGCATGCGCCCGCGCTCAATCCCGAGCTGTGGGACGCGAGTGACACCGTGCCGAGCGACGAGCTGCGGGCGCGCATCAATGCCGGTGCTGCCGAGGCGGGAC
>DAWBYD010000066.1:0-7322 GCA_052278285.1 Collinsella sp.
ACAGGAACTATTCCACCGCAACTACAGCCAACGAGTTGTTGCGATTAGGTGAACGTTCACCTTTTTATTGTTTTTCTCTTCGCAAATAAAATCCCGTGCGTATACTTAGGCTCAAACGAAACCGATTTCGTTGAGCGTGGGCAATAGGGTGTTAAGACACACCCTACCATCTTGGCATCTTATCGCCCACGCAATGCCATTTGCTTTCTTCCCGTCTCGTTGGACCTTTAGTCCCATTCCGGCACAGCGAGACACTTCCTAGACGACTGACCGTGGGGCCGGCTTTTCTGCTTTTGCAGCAGTGCCTCCGATAACCCTCTTTTGCCGGCCCGGGTCAGCTTTTTCACACAACCGAAAGGACGGGTAGCAACATGCGACCGCTCATTATCATGCATGGCGAGAACATCGACTGGTGCCATACCGTCATTAGAATGCTGATGTATCTTGTGGGCGTTGCAGTACTGGCACTCGGTATGAGTCTCCAGACGGCATCCGGCCTGGGCGTCGCCGCGCTCACGTGCTTTGCCACAACCCTATCCATGCTCACTGGCAAGACGCTCGGCTTTTGGATCACCGCAACCTACGTCGCCTACATCGTGGCGCAATTAGCCATCTTGCGAAGCGAGTTCCAGCCGCGCATCCTGCTCGAGTTGTTCTTCTCAACGCTGATTGGCGGCTTGACCGACCTCTTCATGGCGGTCAACCCACTGCATCCCACGGCACTCCCCACACAGATTGCGACCATGCTGCTCTCCCTCGCTGTCACCGCATTTGGCGTAAGTCTCGTCGTCAACATGGGCGTTGTCCCCAACGCGCCCGACGGCTTGGTGCAAGTCATTGCCGAAAAGCTTAAACGCCGCTTTGGTGACGTAAAAGTCGTGTTTGACTGCTCACATGTCGCCGCCTCGCTCGCGTTGTCGCTGATCCTTATGTACAACCTGGGCGGCTTTGGCGTCACGACCGCCATCTCGGCACTGTTCCTGGGCCATGTCATCAACGTCGCCAACAAGCTGTTCGCCCAGCGCTTTATCCGCGCGGCATTCGGAAAATAGCACCACCGTAAGAACCCGAGAACAGCGCTATACGTTGCTATATCTCACTATACTTTGCAATATCTTGCTATACTTTGCTATATCTTGCTATATCTTGAGCAAAGGTGGCTCACATGCAAACAAACCCTTTTAAGCCCACAGCAGGTAAAACACCTCCCACGATTATCGGCCGCGAAGATGTACTTGAAGAATTCAGTGAAGGCCTCACCAACGGGCCTGGTGCCCCTGGGCGCCTAATGCGCATAGCCGGCGTCCGTGGAACGGGCAAGACGGTCCTCCTTGACGAGTGCTCACGTTTGGCGCAAAGCCGTGGCTGGACGGTCATAAAAGAGGTCGCAACCGAGGGACTTTGCCAGCGCATTCTCGAACAGCTGCAGCCCAAATTCCAGGCCAAACACGCCAGATTTGAGCCCACCGTAGCTGGCATATCCATCGGCAGCATAGATATTGAGCGAATCGGCCCATCGCTACGCGACGCCATGAGACAGACAATATCCAAGAATGGAAATGGCCTGCTCATCACTCTCGACGAGGTTCAAGACGCAGAGCTCGATGAGGTCCGAACGCTCTCCATTGCGATTCAGCAGGTTATCGGCGAAGACCTTGATATCGCCTTTGTTTTTGCTGGGCTGCCTTCGATGATTGAAAGCATCATCAACGGAAAGACACTTGCGTTTTTGCGCCGCGCCCTCCCCTTTGATCTGAAGGCTGTGGCAGTAACCGAAGTGTCGTACTCCCTCGAGGAAACCATTGAAGCGTCTGGCATGGAGTTGCAGCCAGGTATTGCCGGCCAACTTGCCGAGGCAACGCAGGGCTATCCTTTCATGATCCAACTCGTTGGATACTACGCATGGCAGTTGGCAAGACGCGCACATACAACGATTATTGGAGAAGAAGAAGCCGAGCGTGGCATTGCAACGGCACGCGAACGCTTCTGCGCCATGGTGATTGAGCCCGCGCTGCAGCGCATTCCGCCCACGTGCATCGCTTATCTGCTGAGCATGGCGTCTTTGGGGCAGACGAGCTCGACCAGCATGGTTGCCGATGCCCTAAACAAAACGCCTCAACAGGTGAGTTCCGTCCGCAGCCGCCTGTTAAGAGAATCGATTATCGAGGCTCCCTCGTACGGCAAGGTCTCATTTGCCATCCCCTACATGCGCGACTACCTCTACGAGCACAAAGCCGAACTGGAAGTTGAACTGTAGAAACGGCAACTGCCCTGCAAGACGAAAACCGTTTTCGTACGGATTAAAGCAGACGTAAACGATTTTCGTCTTGATTTGCGTACGGAATTAAGACGTAAATTGCGCTTTCGTACGCTTATTACCAGACGCAAATTGTTTTCGTCCGGCCATGCGTCCCCAATCTAGACGAAAAGAGCCCCGAGCTCGTATTGAACTGCATCCCAATTCTTGGACGGGCGCCGATGCCCTGATCTCTGCCATGTCGAGGTGCGAGATCAAATCCTTGGCGCGCTCGCCGGAGTGGTATGCCTTGTTCGGCGCCACCTTCCTGTAGAGCTTCTTGAGCTTCGTCTTCCCCTTGTTGCCCGGTGGCATCTCCGTCTCAGGTGGCAGCCCTAGGAAGGACAGGACGCCGGGCAGGTCGCACAGCATCACGTCCTCGATGTCGGCCTTGGCCGCCAGGTCGACGACTCTCTGCGCTGTCGGCGAGATGTTCGGGGTGCTGCTACCGCCCGCTGGTTCGGAAGCTGGCGGGCAGTAGCGGGCAGTAGCGGCAGTAGCGGTGTGGCTCGATAGGCCCGAATATCCGTAAGGAAGGTGCTCGCTCTCATATGTGCTGATATGCCTCGCCTCGCGAACCTTGGGATGCTTCCTGAGGTAATCCCTCAATTCGAGCCACTCTTTATGCTCATAACGCTTCGAAATCGTTTCCCCGTCGACAGTTTCCTTCACATAATGGTATGTTCGAACGCCTTCGAACTTGCCGAACCCGTTCTCGACGCTGAAGTTTCTGAACCAGCGCGAAAACCCATTCAGGTCCATGAAGTTGACTTGGGGATGCCTGTCTTTCGTTCGTTCGAATGAGTGGACGAGCGGAGTGCCTTTGACTTGTTCCAGGCCGAAGGCTTCCATTTCGCGGGCCTGCTCCTTTTTCCAGAATTCGAGATACGACGTCAGCGTCTCGCTTATCGAGATCCTCCGCACGCTTTTCTTGCTTTTGGGCGAGCGAACGCTTCGATCGGCCGCGAACTGCTGCTCAATGAGGATGCTTCTGTTCTCGACGGAGACATCGGACCACGTCATCCCGAGGGCTTCCGCCCTTCTCATGTCGGTGTCGAGCATGAGCATCACGCATGTGATGTGCGCGTCCGGTTCTCGATTGAGTAGGATGTCGAGTAGGCGAGCGGCGTGATGGTTCCTTCGCGGTTGTCGTGGAACTTTTTTGCGTACGAGCCGACGGTGCCCCTCGATTTTTGGACGTAGGTGCCGCTGTTGAGTTCTGCCTTGTAGGCTTCGAGTGCGGCGTCGACCTCTCGGCTTTTGGTGGTATGTATGGTCTGCCACGGCGAATAGCGGTATTTGCCCGTGACCGGATCCTTGCCGAGGCTGTGACGGTAGCGCCACGTGTATTTGTCGCGGCGTTGCTTCGTTCCTTTGCCTATGACGAGAGGTCGGTCGTTCATCGTGTTCCTTGCCTGAAGTGCCTGAGAATCGCGCTCGGTTGCGCGGAATGGCGCAAAGGGCTGGGGCGGGTGGGCATTACCCTTGGTGGTGGGCCCTGCGTGGGGTCACCACCAAGGGTAATGCTCCGCCTGACCGCTTTCAAGCTCGTTGTGGGTCGAATTTGGGTCGAATTATTCCGCGTACTTTTCTTTCGTAAATCTATGAAAACATCAAATGACCTGGAGTTATATTGACTTCAATTTGGGTCGAAATGTCTGAATGAAACAACGTCGTAGCGACCTCATAACCCGAAGGTCGGTGGTTCAAATCCGCCCCCCGCGACCATGAAACTTCAGGTCGGAAGCATAAAAGCTCCCGACCTTTTTCTTTGTCTAGGGGTTTCGGCATCTCTCGTTCTTTGGGTACCTCGAGGCGGGCAATCAGATAGATGCTTACGAGTATCATAGGGTCTTTTTACGTCGCGGTCGTGTCTCGTACTGGTGCGCCGCTCTTTGTGGGACGTGTCACTTTGCCATAGGTTGTCCGGCGGCGGGGCGCAGGTCGTTCCCCGTGGCGTCGCTCCTTTCGACGCTACGCTGCCTGGCTACTCGTTCCACTGGTGCTTTTTCATGTCGACGCAGCCGTTGTCTCGGAAGGCGACTCCTTCCTCCGTCAGTAGTGCTCGCTGGTCGGGGAAGTTTGGCGCGAGGCGTCCCGCGTGGTTGACGACGCGGTGGCAGGGATAATCGCCGTAGCGATCCGCCTCGCTCAGCACCGCTCCGACCAGGCGAGAGTTTTTCTCCCTGCCGATGAGGCGCGCTATCTGACCGTACGAGGCGACGCATCCCGCCGGAATCTCTGCCACGACGGAGAGAATCTCATAAACCAAATCTTCGTCCAGGACTTTTCCCATCGTATCGCTCCCGTGTTCGCTTTTGCCTTCGGGGGCGCGGCGCCGATCTCCCGTGCTGCGATTTTCGCAGCTCCTCTTACCGAAGCATCGAGGGAAAGCGCGTGCGTGTCAAGGTTGTCTGGTCCAGTTGCTGGCTCGATGCCTCGAGATGTTCGCCTCAAGTGCGACCTGCCCCTATTGGAAAAGGATGCCGAAGATGTATTTGGTGATGGCGGAGCGGCGGATGACCCCCACGAGTTTGCCCTCGTCATCAACCACAGGAAGCTTCTTGAACTTCTTCTTCGCCAGCAGCGCGGCGACGCGGGCGATGCTCTGCTCGGGACGGGCACACACTACCTGGCGCGTCGCGAAATCCATGACGCAGCGATCCTTCAGGTCTTCGATGCGCTGCTCAAGGCTCTGATCGTCGAAGTACAGCATGGACGCGTCGCCGCCCGTGAAGATGGTGTGAGCGCGATGCTGCGCGATGGCTCCCATGACATCGCCGTCGGAGATGAACCCGACCACCTGGTTGCGCTCATCGATTACGGGCATGCTGCTCACCTCGTTTTCGGCGAGCATGCGCACCACGTCGGAAATCGTGCAATCCTGCGTGCAGGTGAACGGCTCTTCAATCATGATGCTCGAAACGGGCGTCCCCTCGAGCTCGAGCGGGATGCGCTCGGACAGAATCTCGGACATCGCTTATGCCTCCTTCGTTTTCGGTGCGGTTTTCTTGGTGCGCACGCTGAATATGGCGCAGATAAGGGAAACGAGGCCGATTGCCGCGCACACCTTGTAAGCGACGCCCGCGCCCACGGCGGTGGCTACTTGGATGCTCGCATCGACGCCGGCCGACGCGGTGACGCTTGTCATGACCGTGATGATGAGCGCCGTGCACAAACCGCCGGCGACCTGGCGGCCGGTGTTCGCGATGGCGTTGCCGTGGGCGATCATGTCATTTTTCAAGGCATTGACACCCCATGTGTTCACCGGCATGTTCGCGAGCGACTGGCCGGCGGACTGCAGCATGCAGAACAGCGCAACCACCAAGATGGGCGTGTTTACCGTCGAAAGCGAGAGCAGGAACAGGGCGCCGGTCATGAGGGCCAGGCCGACGATCGAGATGGCACGCGGACCGAACTTGTCGAACACCACGCCGGAGATAGGGCTGATGATGATGCCCACCGCCGCGGCGGGAAGCATGGCCATGCCGGTTTCGAAGGCCGAAGCGCCAAGCGAGGTTTGCAGCAGCAACGGCAACAGCGTGTTGGTGACCAGGCATGCGGCGTTGATGAGCGTGACGATGATGGCGGCCACGCGGAACTCGCGCGTCTTGAGCGTGCCCAGTTGAAGCAGCGGGTCCTCGATTTTGCCCTGGCGTACGACGAACAGCACCAAGCACACGACACCCGCGACGATCGAGCCGAGCACCACGGGGTTGCCCCAACCCATCGACGAGGCGCTCGAGAACCCGTAGAGAAGTCCGCCGAAGGCGATGGTGGAGAGGACGACCGAGGGCAGGTCGAGCTTGGGGTTCTTCAGCTCGCCCACGTTTTTCAGCATGAACACGCCCAGCACCAGCACGAGAATTGCGAGGGGGACGATGGCGCCGATCATGGTGCGCCAGCCGTACGTGTCGATCACCGCGCCGCCTACGACGGGGCCGACCGCGGGACCCGCCGACATGACGATGCCCGCCATGCCCATAGCCGTTCCTCGTTTCTCGACGGGGAACACCAGCATGGGAACCACCGAGACAAGCGGCATGAGCACGCCTGAGCCCGCCGCTTGCAACACGCGACCGATGATGAGGAACAGGAAATCAGGGGCTGCGGCGCACAGCAGCGTGCCCAGCGCGAACACCAGCGTCGCCCCGAAGAATAGCGCGCGGGTGCTGAACTTGTCGATAAGGAACGCCGAAACGGGGACCATGATGCCGCTCACCAGCGGGTATATGGACATGATCCACTGGGCAGTCGAGGCATCGATGGCGAAATCGGACATGATGACCGGCAGCGCAGGCGACATCACCGTTTGGTTCAGTAGCGCCAAGAAGGCACCCAGGACGACGACCGCGACGATGCGGATCTGGGTACCGGTAATGCGCCCATTGGCGGGCGCGACCGTACAATTATCAGACATAAGCTTCCTTCGTATCTATTCGATTCTTCGCCGAAGGCGCGCCGGCCCACGGGCGAAATAACATGCACGTGCTATGCGTGCATCAGATACGACAGGAAGAAAGCGGCTGCTCAGAGCGCACTTGGGGAACAACAGGAGAGGCCCCGTATACCAGGGGCCGCCGAATTGCGATGTATGCTTTGGTCAAATCCTTCATAGCGGGGAGGTATACTAGCAGCCGTCTTCGCCCCTTTCAAGGGATGTAACCCAGACGTTGATTTTCTTCACCGAGGCGCCATCGTTGACGGGTGGCGTGCTTCTCTATCGCCACACCGCGGGGCGAGGGAACGCCGCGGCGAGCTTGTACATCGGCTATGTGTGCAGCTGCGAGCGTGTCGCCGGCGCGCGCTGGGCGCCAGTCCGATCCGGCCGACTCTTGCCGACGGTCGGTCGCCGTCCTCCTCCATCTCCGCCTGCTCTGTTTTTGCTCGGCTCCCTTGTCGTATCATGGACGGACGAGAATTGAGCGAAGGCGAGCTCGAAAGCGTGGCGCGCGCCGTCGGCGGGATCGACGCTGTGATCGATCCAAAGGCGAAAGATGCCGACACGGTTGCGCTCGTACAGTAT
>DAWBYD010000067.1:0-5483 GCA_052278285.1 Collinsella sp.
CCTTGTGCCTTGGGTCGGACCGTCTGCCATGAAATGCGGCCATCTACTACGTTTAACCGAGCATCCTCGACCATCCCGGAATATGCGAAAATAAAACCGCAGGTAGACGGCTTGCCGATTTTCGAAAAAGCCGGCTATGGTTGACCCCTGCGGCCTAAACGTAGTAGATAGGCCCCTTTCGTGGCACAGCGTCAGACCAGTCTTTTTGGGACGGGGCTATTTTGACTACTTGCCGATCAGATTACCCGGGTAGTCAAAAAAGCCCCGTCCCAAATTAGCTACCTTGCCCTGGTGGGCGGGAGCGGGTAAGATATATCGAGCGCCTAGCGCGTTCGATGGGTTCGGATGACGACATGTTCCGAATCTGGTCAGGTCCGGAAGGAAGCAGCCATAAGGAGCCTCTGTCGGGCATCCGGATCCATCGAGTGCGCAGGCGCTTTTTGGTGCCGCGGCTACCCGCGAGTGCCGGCAGGGCGCTTGGTGTCTCGCTGGTCCTCGGCTTCGCCTGCGGGATCGCTCGACTACCAAGCGCCCTGCCGGCACTCGCGGGTAGCCGACCAAAACCGCCTGAAGGGTCACATTTATCTGATAATTGAATCCCTGGCGTTATGTCGCTCGCTGACTGCGTCAAAACAGTGACGGTTTTTACCACCATCCAAGATTCTTCTGTAACGAGTTGCTTACGTATCTTCAGGGCTCTCCGTACTATCATGAATCAGATTGAATAGAGATGATGATAGGGAGCGCCTATACATGATTGAGCTGCTCAGGCGTTTTGGTGGTAAGTTTCGCCGGTATATGGTGATTGGCCCTGCGTGCAAGCTGATCGAAGTGATCTTTGACCTGCTTACGCCGCTGGTGATTGCCCAGATGATCGATAAGGGTATTGGCGCACACGATGTGAACGCTGTCGTCCACTACGGTGCATTGCTTGCCGCCATGGCTGTGATTGGAATCTCGTTTACGCTTGTTTGCCAAAAGATGGCGGCGCTGACCTCGCAGGGCATGGGCACCGACATTCGCGGTGCACTCTACCAGCACATCAATAAGCTGGGCTATGCTGAACTCGACCGCTTTGGCACGCCGTCGCTCATCACGCGTATCACCAACGATGTCAACCAGGTGCAGCTCGCTGTGGCGCTCGGTGTGCGCATGCTCATCCGCTGGCCCTTCCTAGCAGTGGGTTCTATGTGCGCGGCCCTCGCCATCGACCTTAAGCTCGGCGTGATCTTTTTGATTTGCACACCCGCCATCGGCTTGGTGTTTTGGTTTGTCATGGCGCGCTGCATTCCGTACTACAAGCAGCTGCAGGCAAAGCTCGACCGCATCGCGCTTGTCTGCCGCGAGGGGCTTTCGGGTGCCCGCGTGGTCCGCGCGTTTGTGCGCGAAGACCACGAGCGCGAGCGTTTTGCTCGTGCGGCCGACGACCAGGCGCATGTCGCCATCGCGGTGGGTAAGCTCTCGTCGGTCCTTAACCCCGTCACGTTTTTGGTGATGAATCTGGGCGTGTGCGCCATCCTGTGGGTGGGCGGCATCCAGGTCAACGTGGGTGAGCTTACGCAGGGCCAGGTCATGGCGTTTGTGAACTACATGACGCAGACCCTCACCTCCATCGTCTACGTGGCCAACCTGGTCGTTGTCTTTACCAAGGCGAGCGCCAGCGCGTCGCGCATCAACGAGGTGCTCAATTGCGCGCCGAGCATCACCGACGAGGGCAACCAGCCGGTCGCGCTGCCTGAGCCGAGCGACCTGGCGGGTGGCGCTGTTCCGGTCCCTGCGCTGAGCTTTGACCATGCGAGCTTTTCGTTTGGCGCGGGCGCGGCAAATGCCGTGAGCGATGTGACCCTGGAGCTGCCGCTGGGCAAAACGCTCGGCATTATCGGCGGCACGGGCAGCGGCAAGTCCACGCTCGTTTCGCTTATCCCGCGCCTGTACGATGCGGGTGTGGGCAGCGTGAGCGTGATGGGTGCCGACGTGCGCGCTTGGCCGCTCGACCAGCTGCGCCATGTGGTTGCGACTGTTCCGCAGCGTGCGTCGCTGGTGAGCGGCACTATCCGCAGCAACCTGACCTGGCGCGACGAGGCGGCAACCGACGAGGAGCTTTGGGCGGCGCTCGATATGGCGCAGGCCAGCGAGTTCGTGCGCGACAAACCCCAGGGCTTAGATGCTCCGGTCGAGGCGGGCGGCAAGAACTTTAGCGGTGGCCAACGTCAGCGTCTGACTATCGCGCGCGCCTTGGTAGGTTCGCCTCAGATATTGATCATGGACGATTCCGCCTCGGCGCTCGACTTTAAGACCGACGCGGCACTTCGCCATGCCATTCGCGAACGAAGCACGCGCGGTGCCGCCGAGGGCGCGCTGCCGCTGACCACGGTGATTGTGAGCCAACGCGTCTCGACCGTTCGCGATGTCGACATAATCTGCGTACTCGACCACGGCTCGGTTGCGGGCCTGGGAACGCACGATGAGCTGTACGCGACCTGCCAGCTCTATCGCGAGATTTGCCAGTCGCAGCTTCGCCGCGAGGAGCTCGAGGGTCAGCAGGGGAACGCGGTGCCCGCGCCCGCTCCAAGTCCCGTGCCCGCCCCAGGCGCCGCGTGCGCCCCCGCATTCGTCTGCGCAAAGGAGGGCTGCTAAATGAATCCGTATACTTCTTCCGGTTCGGTCGCCACGATGACGGCCAACGTGTCCGGCAACGATAACCTCAACGACTTGGGTGACGGCCCGCGTCAGCCCGGCGACCCCGAGCGCTATCCCGCCGGTGCGGTGACCCGCCGCCTGCTGGGCTATGTTCGCCCGCACCGCGTCTCGTTTGCGACATCGTTTTTGAGTGCCGCCGTCTCGGTGATACTGCAGCTCTACACGCCCATCCTCATTGGCGAGGGCATCGACCTCATCGTTGCCGCCGGGCAGGTGGACTTTGACGTGCTGCTGCCGCTCGTTACCAAGCTCGCGATTGTCGTGGTGGGCGCGGCGGCCTTCCAGTGGCTGCAGGGCTATTGCGTCAACCGCCTGTCCTACGAGACGGTGCGCGACATGCGCGTGGAGGCGAGCAACAAGCTCAGCCGCATGCCGCTCAGCTTTATCGACAGCCATGCCCACGGCGACCTTATGAGCCGCGTGGTCAACGACGTCGATCAGGTGGGCGATGGCCTGCTGCAGGGCTTTACCCAGCTATTCACCGGCGTTATCACCATCGTTGGCACACTCGCGTTTATGCTCTCCATTAACCTGACCATGACGCTCGTGGTGGTACTCGTCACGCCGCTTTCCATTTTTGCAGCCGGTGCTATTGCCAAGCTCTCCAATAAGAGCTTCACTGCTCAACAGCGCATCCAGGGCCAACTCGGCGGTCATATCGAGGAGTATGTGGGTGAGCAAAAGCTGGTGGATGCGTTTGCTTATGGCCCGAACGCCCAAGCGCGCTTCGATGCCCTTAACGCCGAGCTCTATACGGCAGGTGAGCGCGCGCAGTTTATGGGCTCGCTTTCCAACCCCGGTACACGTTTTATCAACAACATCATCTACGCCGTGGTTGCCGTGATCGGCTGCGTGGGCGTGATCACGGGCGTGCCCGCGGCGCTTACGGTGGGCGGCGTGCAGATTTTCCTGTCCTATGCCAACCAGTACACCAAGCCGTTCAACGAGGTCACCAACGTCATCACGCAGATCCAGACCGCGTACGCCTCGGCGCGCCGCATGTTTGCGCTGCTCGATGCGCGCGAGCAGGAGCCCGCCGCGTCGGACGCTGTAGAGCTTGCCGCACCGCAGGGCGAGGTGACCTTTGAACACGTGGACTTTAGCTATGTGCCCGACCGAAAGCTGTTGCAGGATATCTGCATCGATGCCAAGCCCGGCATGCGTTTTGCTCTGGTCGGCCCCACGGGCTGCGGAAAGACAACGCTCATCAATCTGCTGCTGCGTTTTTACGATATCGATGCCGGCCGCATCGCGGTCGATGGCAAGGCTTCGCGCGATTACACGCGCTCGAGCCTGCGGCGTGCCTTTGGCATGGTGCTGCAGGACACTTGGCTGTTCGAGGGCACGGTGGCGGAAAACATCGCCTACGGTTGCCCAGGAGCCACGCGCGAGCAGGTTATCGAAGCCGCCAAGCGCGCGCACGCGCACAAGTTTATCGTGCAGCTGCCGAAAGGCTACGACACGGTGATTGGCGAGGACGGCGGCACGTTTAGCCAGGGCCAAAAGCAGCTGCTGTGCATTGCGCGCGTCATGCTCACCGACCCGGCTATCTTGCTGCTGGACGAGGCGACTTCGAGTATCGATACGCGCACCGAGCTGCAGGTGCAGGCGGCATTCGACGAGCTTATGGCCGGCCGCACAAGCTTTGTGGTGGCGCACCGCCTGTCGACGATCCGCAACGCCGACTGCATTCTGGTAATGCGCGACGGCCAGATTATCGAGCGCGGCACGCACGACGAGCTGTTGGCGGCAGGCGGCTTCTACGCCGAACTCTACCGCAGCCAATTCGCCCAGTGAGCAAGCCCGCGGGGCAAATTAATCAATCGACAGACGGTGGTTTACATCTGTCACGTTAGTACTAAGATATTCATCTAATAAATTGCATTAGTGGCTTTAGTTTTGGGGGATACGAGGCAACGTGACTATGACGTGCTCTTTGGTGGTTAACAGCAAGAGCGGTAATACCAGGATGGTTTCGGGTGCGATCAAGCGCACGCTGCAGGCTGCAGGTGTTGAGTTTGTCCATGCCGCGGCGTTGAGCGACGATGCGGATGCAGATCAGGTTGCGCTCGAGGCGCAGGGCGCCTGCGCGGCCGACACGGTGCTTGTCGGTTTTTGGTGCGACAAGGGCGCGAGCACGCCTTCGGTCGCGACGTTGCTCTCAGCCTTGCACGGCAAGCGCGTCTTCCTGTTTGGCACCTGCGGCTTTGGGGCCAGCGAGGAGTACTTTAGGCAGATTATCGATCGCGTGACCTCCAATTTGGCCAATGATGCCGAGCTTGTAGGCTGGGCGATGTGCCAGGGCAAGATGGGTCCCGCGGTCAAGCAGCGCTACGAGGCCATGCTCGAGCAAGATCCCGACAATGTCCGCGCTAAGTTGCTGCTCGATAACTGGGTTGCCGCAAAGGATCATCCCACCAAGGATGATCTGGACCATATGGCGGCGGCGGCCAAGAAGGCCGTGCTGGGCGAGTAGCTCGCTGCTCGCGGTCCTTCGTGCAAAACAATACAAATGTGAAAGCCTCGAAACTCTCGAGGCTTTTTTCTTGCCACTTGTGGGCGCAACCGTGGCAAGCGTTTGTGGTGACATTTTCCATCACCCCGATGACGAGACCGTTCTGGACAACACGCTCGCATGCGTTCGCTGGATGTATTCAGAGTGGGACGGGCTTTCCGGATGGACACGGTTTCCAGAAGGTATGGGCTAAGAGCTACGCGGGGTAGCCGTAGAGGCATGAATAAGGGGGTTGAATATAAACGATACTAAATGCAGTATATATTTA
>DAWBYD010000068.1:0-1713 GCA_052278285.1 Collinsella sp.
GCACCGAAGCCGATGATCAGCGAGTAACGGCCACCGTAAAGCATACGCGACAGGATGTCGCGGCCCTTATCGTCGGTACCGAAGATAAATCCATTGCCGGGAGCCTGGCGAGCAGTGAAAATCTCGACCGGGCTATAGGGGGCAAGAAGGGGCGCCAGAATCGCGGTCAGGGCGACCAACACCAGCACGACGGCGGCAATCTTAGAAGACAGCGTCATCTTCTTCCAGCCACCGAGCTTGAGCCCCTTGGAGGCAGCCTTCTCGAGCTGCTCGGTTTGCTTCTCTCGAATCTTTACCATAATCTACACCGTCCTGATGCGCGGGTTGATGAGCAGGTAGAGCATGTCAACCACGATGTTGATGATGATGAAGGCAAGAGCAACGACGATGACGACGCCCTGAACCAGGTTCGCCTCGTTGCCCTGAACGCCCTGCAGAATCGCAGTACCCATGCCGGGGAGGTTGAAGATGACCTCGATGACGACGGCGCCGCCCATAAGGTAACCGATCTTAAGACCGAGGGTGGTGACCGGGGTGATCAGCGCGTTGCGCAAAACGTTGATGCCGACGACGACCTTCTCGGGAACGCCGGCGCCACGGGCCATGCGGACGTAGTCCTTGTCGAGCTCCTCAACCATGGCGGTACGCACGATACGAGTCATCTGGCCCGGCAGCGGGAATGCCAGAGCGATAGCGGGCATGAGCATACGGCCCAGATAGCCAGCCGGGTTGGTGGTGAAGTGAGGCAGAGCACCGGCTGCCGGGAGCACCTAAAGGTAGGAAGAGAACAGCAGAATCAACAGACCGGCAAGCCAGAACGACGGGGTTGCCAAGCCGGCGATGGAAAAGACGCGGATCACTTGGTCCGGCCATTTATCGCGATACAGTGCCGCGATGACGCCGAGCAAAAACGAGACGACCGCGCCGATGGCAAGACCGATGAAGGTCAGCTGCATCGTGACGGGCAGGGCCGTGGAGATGCGCTTGGCAACGGAGTTGCGAGCAGCACCATAGGTGCCCATGTCACCATGGATCAGATCGCCCATGTAGCGCACGTAGCGCACGGGCCAGGGGTCGTCCAGACCATACTTCTCATGGTACTCGGCAACCGCCTCGGGCGAGGCACCGTCACCCAACGCCGTATAGGCGGGGTCGGTCTTGGAGAACGACATAAGGAAGAACACCAGGACGGTGACGCCCAATGCCATGATCGGCAGCGCCACGAGACGCCTTCCAATCAAACGTAGAAAGTTGTTCACGTTCTCTCCCCTTTCTTTTGTCGGTAGGACCAACTGGTATATGAGTATGGATACTCATTACAAGACCCGAGCGACATCGAGGCCGCCCGGGTCTTTGTTTCAACTATGAGGACGTTGCCTTACGACCGACGCCCCACATATGACTCAAACGAGTCTTAGGCCTTGACGGTCGCGACGCCCCTGAAGGACATGCTCGTCGTGCCGATGCCCTTGAAGCCATCGAGGGCCTCGCCGTTGGGCGCGGTAGACGGATCGTCCCAGGAAGCGGAGACGGTCTTGACGTGGACAACGGGGTACAGAACAGCGTTGTCGGCGATGATGTCGAAGCACTCGTTCCACTTCTTCTGCTGCTCGTCGCCCTCGGCGGCAAGAGCCTCGTCCATGAGACCGTGGAGCTTCTCCCACTCAGCGGACTCCTTCCACGGGCAACGGGTCTGCATCCAGACGTTGTCGC
>DAWBYD010000069.1:0-1788 GCA_052278285.1 Collinsella sp.
AGTGAAGACGCCCATCCCTGGCCCGACGGCACCCGGGCGAGACAAGCAGCGTCAACGTAGTCCCCGGGGCGCCCGCCTATATCGTCCCGCGCGCAGTTTCGCAGCGCAGCGAGAATGTTTGAGCACGGGATGATATAGGCGGGCGCCCCGGGGACGGACAAACCTACTCCGTCTCGCCCGGTCGAGCGCCGCGGGCTAGGGCGTCCTGGTACTCCTTGACTGCCTTGATCCTCTGCATCGGCTTGAGTCGCTCGAACATGGTATTGCCGTGCAGGTGATCGATCTCGTGCTGCAGGCACACGCAGAACAGGTCGCCTGTGGCCTCATAGCGAATCAGGTTGGCATCCAGGTCATACGCCTCGACGACAACGTGATCGGGACGCTCGATCTCGCAGCTAATGCCGGGGATGGAAAGGCAGCCCTCGCTAAACGGCACCAAATGGTCACTCTGCTCGACAATGACGGGGTTGATGAGCACGTACGGGTCGTAATCGTTCTTGTCGCTGTAGTCGCAGTCGATGGTGACGAGCTGAATGAGCTCACCGATCTGCGGGGCGGCCAGGCCGCAACCGCCGTTGTCGAACATCATCTTCTTCATCTTCTCGGCAAGCGCCTCAATCGCCGGGGTGATCTCCTCGATGACGGCGCACTCCTGGCGCAGACGAGGGTCGGGCGACAGTACGATTCCGTTGGCTTCCATGGCCATCCTTTCGGGTTGTTACATCAAATCATAGGCATCGACGTCAACGCTCACGCTCACGCCGCGCATGGAGCCCGCCTCTTTGAGGCAGGCGTCGATATCATCAGAGACATGGTACCCCACGGGCGACTTCACAAGCAGATGGAAGCGGTAACGGTCCTTGGCTCTCTCGATTACACACGAAGCCGGGCCCAGCACCTGCGGCACCGCGCTGCCCGCCCGCAAAAAGTCTGGCGCGGCGGCATGCCAGCGGCGCTTAAGAAGCTTTGCAATGCGCCCGATGTAGTCGTGCGCGTCGTCTCGGTTCGCCGACCACACCAAAATGTTGACCAGGCGAATAAACGGCGGGTACAGCGCGTCGCGGCGCTGATCCAGGTCGTAGTCGGTAAAGATCGAACGGTCGTGCTCAGCGACGGCGCGAATGACCGGATCCTCGGGCAGGTAGGTCTGGATGATCACCTCACCGGGACGATCGCCGCGACCGGCACGGCCCGCCACCTGTTCCAGCAGGTCGTAGGCGCGCTCCCCTGCGCGGAAGTCCGGCAGCTTGAGGGCAAAGTCGGCATTGACCACGCCCACAAGCGTGACCTCGGGAAAGGCAAGGCCCTTGGCGATCATCTGCGTGCCCAGCAGCACCGCACAATCGGCGGCATCGAACTGCTCGAGCAGTTTTTTGTGCGCATCCTTGCCGCGCGTGGAATCGGCATCCATGCGAATGATGGCGACATCCTCGGGCAGCATCTGGTGCAGTGCGTCCTCGATCTGCTGAGTGCCCAGGCCCATTTTTGCCAGATAGCGGCTACCGCATTTGGGGCAACGTCTCGTGGGCGCGGGATACGGCTGCACGCGCCAAGACGATCCGCAGGTGTGACACTGCAGCGTGTGCGTGCGCTCGTGATACGTAAGCGCGGTGGAGCAGTGGTTGCAGGTTGGGACGCAGCCGCACTCGCGGCACATCAGGAACGGCGCAAAGCCACGGCGGTTATGTAGTAGCACTGCCTTCTCGCGGCGCTCGACCACACGCTCCAGACCTTCCATCAAGGGTTTTGAGAACATCGCGCGGCTGCCGAGCGAGAACTCGCGGCGCA
>DAWBYD010000070.1:0-3461 GCA_052278285.1 Collinsella sp.
ACAGTTCCGAGGGCATGGCGGTGCGTTGTATCAGCCATGTTTTTGGTGTCGGCACGAGCATCTGCTCGCGCGTGCACGGCATGTATCTGGGCCAAATCGTAGAAGAGATCGACGCCTGCGGCCTTATGGAGCGTCCGAGCCATCCGTATGCCCAGGGGCTCATCGCGAGCATTCCGCCGCTCGAAGGCGAGCGTGTTGACACGCTGGCGGATATTCCGGGCACAGTGCCGCCGCTTACGGCAATACCCTGTGGATGCCGCTTTGCGCCTCGTTGCGCCCGGGCGGACGAGCGTTGCCGCGCGCAGGAGCCTCCGCTGTTTGCCGTGAATGCGTGCGACCGGTCTAAATGCTGGCTTGTCGAGAAAGGGGAGTGCCATGGCTGTTGATAGCGAAGCCCTGCTTAGGGTCTCACATCTGACTAAAACGTATCCCATGTCGGGCTCAGGTTTTAAGCGTCAGGCCTTTACCGCCGTGGACGATCTGTCGTTTGAGATCGCACCGGGCGAGGTCTATGGCCTGGTTGGCGAATCCGGATCGGGCAAGTCGACGACTGGACGCCTGATCTGTGGTCTCGAGCGTGCGGATTCCGGCTCGATTGTCTATCGCGGGCACGACCTCGCCACGATGTCGGAGCGCGAACGCAAGCCATTTCGCCGCGAAATCCAGCTGGTATTCCAGGATAGCTCTACGGCTTTTGACCCGCGCAACCGTGCCGGCCGCATTTTGGAGGAGCCGCTGACTATCGCCGGCGTGCGCGATGCGGATGAGCGCCATGAGCGCGCTCTCTCGGCCCTGGCCTCGGTCGGTCTTCTGGCAGAGCATTATGCCCGCTATCCGCACGACCTTTCGGGGGGACAGCGTCAGCGACTCAATCTGGCACGGGCGCTTATTTGCGAGCCGCGCCTTGTGGTATGCGACGAGCCGGTCTCGGCGCTTGACGTGTCCGTTCAGGCCCAAGTGCTCAACTTGCTTCGCGACCTGCAACGCACGACGGGCGTGGCGCTGCTGTTTATCACGCATGATATGCGTGTGGTTCGGCATATGTCCGACCGGATTGGCGTGCTCTACCACGGTCGTCTTGTCGAGGAAGGCGCGGCCGAGAACGTGATCGCACACCCGAGCGATCCGTATACGCAGGAGCTTATCGACGCCATTCCCTAGAGGATGCTTCCTTTTGGGTATGGCGTGGGTTTGTTGTTTAATTGTCGGTATATCGGTGCAAGAGAGGGGAACTACTATGGCCGATATCGAGGAACAGCCGTTGCCGCGCACGTTTGAGGAGTTCAACGAGCAGCGCAAGGCGGCGTTTATTCGCGTTAAGGATTATAAGCAGGCGGGTAATCGCCTGGTCGGCTTTTTGTGCAGCTATACGCCGCTCGAGATTATCGATGCCGCGGGGGCTGCGAGCGTGGCGCTGTGCGGTACGTCCGATGAGGTGATTCCCGAGGCCGAGAAGGTGCTGCCGGCAAATCTGTGTCCGCTCATCAAGTCGACGTACGGGTTTGCCTATTCGCAAAAGTGCCCGTTTACGTACTTTAGCGACATGATCATCGGCGAGACCACCTGCGACGGCAAGAAGAAGATGTACGAGCTGCTCAACGAGCTCAAGCGCACGCACATTCTGCATCTTCCGCAGGGTCGCGACCGTGCCTACGAGCGCGAGGGCTGGTACGAGGAGTGCCGTCTGCTCAAGGAGGAGCTCGAGAACTTCTACGGCATCACGATTACCGACGATGACCTGCGCGCTGCCGTCCGTCGTCGCAACCGCTTGCGTGCGGCCCAGCTCGATATGTTCGCGCTTCAGGCCAACCAGCCGGCGGCCATGAGCGGCGTCGACCTGATGAGCACCATGTTCGCCGGTACGTTCAGCTTTGATATCGAGGCCTATACGCAGCAGCTGGAGCAAAAGGTTGCCAAGCTGCGCGAGGCCTACGAAGCGGGCGAGCGCCCGGTTGCGGCGGATGCCAAACGCATCCTGATCACCGGCTGCCCGGTGGGCGGCGTGATCAACAAGATCGGTCGTACTATCGAGTCCAACGGCGGTGTGGTCGTGTGTATGGACGACTGCTCGGGCGAGCGCACGGCGGCCATGATGATCGACCCGGAGGCTCCCGATATCCTGCGCGCCATCGCCGACCGCTACCTGGACATCAACTGCTCGGTCATGACGCCTAACGAAGGCCGCATGGAGAACACGCTGGCCATGTGCGAGAAGTATCACGTCGATGGCGTAGTGGAGAGCGTGCTCCAGGCGTGCCACACCTTTAACGTGGAGAGTGCGCGCATGCAGGAGGCCGTCGAGGGTGCGGGTATTCCGTACATGAAAAACGAGACCGACTACAGCAATGGCGACATGGGCCAGATTGAGACCCGCATCGCCGCCTTTATCGAGACGCTCTAGCTTCCTCAGGCGCCTGAGAAACCTAGAGCTAAGGCGCCTGAACGCGCCGCTACCTTTGATGTTTAGATTGGGAGAGGACCATGATAGGGATCGGGATCGATATCGGGTCTACGGCGGCTAAGGCCGCTGTGGTCGATGGGGAAGGTTCGGTGGCGTGGACGTGCGTGCAGCCAACCGGGTTCTCCTCGGTTGATGCGGCCGAGCGTCTGCGCGGCGAGCTTGCCGCGGCTGGCTATGACGTGGCTGCCGACGACGTGCGCGTGATCGCGACCGGCTACGGCCGTGTCGCCGTGCCCTATGCGCACAAGGTCGTGACCGAGATTACCTGCCACGGCACCGGTGCCGTGCGCCTGTTTGGCGACCACGGCACCGTGATCGACGTGGGCGGTCAGGACACCAAGGTCATTCAGCTTAAAAGTGGCCGCGTGGCCAAGTTTGCCATGAACGACAAGTGCGCCGCCGGCACGGGGCGCTTTTTGGAGATCATGGTCGACCGCCTAGGCATTTCCCAGCAGCAGATGGCCGACCTGGCGCGTTCCGGCGAACCCACCAAGATCAGCAGCATGTGCACGGTGTTTGCCGAAAGCGAGGTCATCAGCCTGATCGGTCGCGGTGAGCCGCGCGAGAATATTGCGCGTGGCGTGATCGACAGCGTGGTCTCGCGCGTGGCGACCATGGCCGGGCAGGCGGCGGGCGCCCCGTATTACCTGACCGGTGGCCTGTGCGAGAACGCCTATGTCGTGGAGCGGCTGGGCGCGTTGTTGGGCTCGCCGGTGACCACGTCGCCCCAAGCCCGTTATGCCGGTGCCATCGGTGCGGCCATTCGCGCGCAGGCGCTCGCTTAAGGGGCTGGGTCCATGCGCATCCTCAACATCTCGGCCCAAAAACCCGATAGCACGGGAAGCGGCACGTATCTCGCTGCACTGGTGGCCTCGCAAATTGCCGCGGGCCACGCGGCGGCGGTGCTGTGCGGTGCTGCGCCCGGGGACACGCATGGGGAGCTCGATTCCGCCGCGCGTGTGTGTGCGGTGCCGTTCGAGACGCCCGAGCTGCCGTTTTG
>DAWBYD010000071.1:0-5155 GCA_052278285.1 Collinsella sp.
ATATCTATGCCGAGGGTGTCGACCCGGTCGATCTCCGTCGTCGCGTGGGCATGATCTTTCAGCAGCCCAACCCGTTTCCTAAATCCATCTACGAGAATGTCGCCTTTGGCCCTCGTCTGCAGGGCGTGACTAGCAAAAGTGACCTCGATGACATCGTGGAAGAATCGCTCAAGCGCGCCAACCTCTGGAAAGAGGTATCCAATCAGCTCAACAAGGATGGTTTGGCACTCTCGGGCGGTCAGCAGCAGCGTCTGTGCATCGCGCGCGTGCTCGCGGTGCAACCCGATGTCCTCCTGATGGACGAGCCCTGCTCCGCCATCGACCCCCCGTCCGTCTCTAAGGTCGAGGATCTGATGGCCGCGCTGGCGCCCGAGATGACGATCATCATCGTCACGCATTCAATGCAGCAGGCAGCTCGTATTAGCGACTACACCGCATTCTTCTTGCAGGAAGTTGCCGGCGAGCCCGCCACGCTCATCGAGTATGGTCAAACCGACGCGATCTTCACCAGTCCGGTGGACTCGCGGACGGAAGACTATATCACCGGCCGCTTTGGCTGATCGGTGCGACTAGTCCCAAGCTGATCGGACCTGGTCCGGTGTATATTCACTGTGCGGGCGGCATGACCGCACCCAACTGATTGGAGTGAACCATGCGCAAACTGTTTTCCCGTCAGCTCGTCGAGGCCCGTCACGAGATGCTGAGCATCTATGAGGCCGTCGATCTGGCCCTCCACGATGCCGTTAAGGCCTATGTGACCGACGACCGCAAGCTCGCCACCAAGACCAAGAAGCGCACGCTTTCGATTGACGCGCGCTGCGCTAACCTGGAGGCCGTGTGCTACAACCTGATCGCCACGCAGTCACCGGTCGCCTCCGACTTCCGCTTGCTGCAGACGATTATCTACGTCGACTTTAACCTGCAGCGCATGACCGATAAGGTTCGCCAGATCTGCCGCGCCACGCGTCATATGATCAAGGCCGACATCTCGCTGCCCCAGGAGCTCGTCGGTACGGTCGAGGCCGAGGCTGAGGCCGTCTACCAGGTGCTGGGCTCTTCGCTTTCTGCGCTCGTCACTAACGACATGTCCATCATCTGCAGCCTGGCCGTCGAGGACGAGCCGGTGCATGCGGCGTACGAGAAGTTCTTCCGCACCTTTAACCGCATGGACACGGGCGATTTTATGGACGACGACAGCAACTATGACGACCTGCGCCGCGCCATCATGGTTTCGCGCTACCTCGATCGCATCGCCTCGATTTCCATCGATGCCGCCTGCCGTCTGACCTTCCTGTTGACTGGTCAGCGCATGAATGCCGGCGATATCGCCCGCACTGATGAGGATGAGCTCGAGAGCATGCGCGTGCCTTCGGGCGAGGGTGTTATCATGAGGCCCGCCGTCGACGCTCGCTACGTTGCCAAGGTGCCCGCTAACGAGGTCAGCGAGGGTCTTCGCTACCTGCTCGATCATCTTGAGGATGAGGACGATGGCGAGGACGACGAGGAGTAAGTAACCCCGTTCGTCGAAAGATTGTAAATACCTAAGTGAGCGCGGCCTTGCACATGCGGGGCCGCGCTCTTGCGTTAGCATGGGACTACTTGTTTGGCTGTCAGCGGAGGCGATTAGCAATGGATAACTATTTGGACTTGATGCGCGCTCGCCGCGAGCAGATTCTGGAACGTTTTTATGCGGCGCTCGATCGCGCAGGCCGTCCCCACGACGCCGCGCGCCTCATTGCCGTGTCCAAGACCGTTGGTGTCGATGAGACCGTTGCCGCCATCCAGGCGGGGTATCGCCATTTTGCCGAGAACCGCCCGCAGGAGCTGGTTCGCAAGCTCACGGGTCTGGCGGAGCATCCGGAGCTGCCCGAGGTACGCTTCGATATGATCGGCAACCTGCAGACCAATAAGATCAATGCGGTGCTGGGCTCAGCCGAGCTGATTCACTCGGTGGGTTCGCTGCATCTGGCGCAGGCGATCTCGAGCCGTGCTGTCCGCAAGATTGCGGCAGGCGAGCTCGCCGGCCCCCAGCGTGTGCTCATCGAGGTCAATGTGAGTGGTGAGGAGTCGAAGGGAGGCTTTTCGCCCGATGAGATTCGCGCCGCCGCGGGTGAGCTTGCGGAACTTGAGGGAATTTGCGTGCAGGGGCTTATGACTATGGCGCCCCGGGGGAATAAGGATGTGGCACGCCGCACCTTTGCGGGGCTTCGTGAGCTGAGGGATGAGCTGGAGGCGGCGCATCCCGATTTGAACCTGCCTGAGCTTTCCTGCGGCATGAGCGAGGACTTTGAGTCTGCCCTTGAGGAGGGCTCTACGCTCGTTCGCCTGGGCAGGGTAGTATTTAGCCCGGAGTTTGCAGTAAAATAAGGCTCTGAAGTGCGCACTGATTATCGGGGCGCCTGCACTAAACCGCGAGAGGACACAACCATGGGCTTCCTTGACGAGATTAAAAATAAAATGCACCTGGGCGGCCAGCAGGGTTACGACCAGGGTTATGGCCAGGACGACGACTACGGCTACGATGACGGCTATGACGATAGTTATCAGGGCAACGGCTACAGCGGTGCTTCGGGCGAGGGCTTCTACACCCAAGACGAGCCGAGCAACGGCCTGCTTGGTCAGACGCGCCGCGGTGAAGCTGAGTCGGTTGCCGTGTATACGCGCTCCGGTCAGCTGGTCGGCGATGACTCCCGCCATGCCACGACGTATAATCCGCCTTCGCGCTCGCAGGACAGTGTTGCGAGCGGTTATCGTCCTGGTGCCTATGACACGCCGTCGAGCTACGCCGAGAACACCCGCGCCCGTGCCGCCGCTGCGCCCGCGCCTGCACCGAGCGATGCCTCGGCCTATGCGAGCAATATCATCAACGCCACACCGCAGCTGCCGGCCTATGTCCTGCGCCCCGAGAGCTATGACGACGTGGAGACCGTGGTGCGCCGCGTTCGCACCAAGCAGCCTGTCGCACTGATTTTTGTGGGCGTACGCACCGAAGTTGCCAAGCGCGTCTTGGACTTCTCTTACGGCTTTGCCTGCGGTCTGGGTGCCACGGTCAAGGAGGTGGGCGACCGCGTGTTCATGGTGCTGCCCGCCGGTTGCGAGGTCAAAGATTCCGATCTCAAGAAGCTTCGTGCGGACGGCTACCTTAAGTAAAGACAAGACGAGGAGATTTCCATCAACATCTACACTATCGTCCAGCTGGTCAACACGCTGTTCAACTTCTATTCCACGCTTATTGTCGTCTACTGCTTTATGACGTGGATTCCCATGAAGCAGGGTGGTTTGCTTCAGGATATTGCCGCGGTGCTTGATAGCGTGTGCGGTCCGTGGCTCAACCTGTTCCGTCGTTTCATCCCGCCGATGGGCGGTATCGATTTTTCGCCGGTCGTTGCGATTATTGCGTTGCAGTTGGTGCAGAGGCTGGTTCTGCAGCTTCTTATAGGTATACTCGTGTAGAACTGACTTAGTAACTTACGTCGGGCGTGTAGCGCCGAGGCGATGAAAAAGGAGACTTGTTATGGCTATTACCCCTGCAGACATCCAGGCTCAGACTTTCTCTGAGGCCAAGCGTGGCTACGATCCTGCCGAGGTCGACGTCTTCTTGGAGACGCTGTCCTCTGAGGTTGACGCTATGCTCGCTAAGATCGTCGACCTTAAGGGTCGTCTGACTGCTACCGAGCAGCAGCTTGCCGATGCGCAGGCTCAGCTTGCCCAGGCTCAGGATGCCCCCGCCCAGGCCGTTCCTGCCGCCCCCGTGGCTGCTCCCGCCCCTGATTTCTCCGCTCAGGAGCGCCAGATTTCCGCTGCCCTGATCGCTGCCCAGCAGACCGCTGAGACCATCGTCAACGATGCCAATGAGAACGCTGAGCGTATCCGCAACGAGGCTGACGCCAAGGCACGCGAGGTTATCCGCCAGGCTCTGACCGAGAAGCAGGCCGAGCTCGAGGAGATCGATCGTCTCAAGGCTTCCCGTGAGGAGTTCAAGGCCGAGTACCTCAAGCTCATCCAGCACTTCATGGACGATGCCCAAAACTCCTTCCCGGCCGACCTCATGGCCTCCACGCCGGTCGGTTCCGCCGCTTCTCCTGCGGTGACTGTTCCCGCCGAGCCGCTGCCCGTCGCTGACCCGGTTGTCCCCGTGGCCGATCCCTTCGCCCCGATCGACAACTTCGCTGCCGACGACCTGGACTAACATTCGGCCTACAATTTAGTGCCTAGAAAGGACCCGCAGCTTGCGGGTCCTTTTTTATGACTGTACCGGGGCGCGCAACATAAAAAACCGAGCCCTGCACATAGTGGCGCAGAACTCGGCGAACCGGTGAGCGGTCAAGGATAGGTTTTAGGGCATGTCCCAAAATCTACTTGAGGAGGAAGTCGGAGAGGGGAATGGTACGGGCCTCGCGATGCTCGGGATCGGCGATGTGGTCGGCGGGATAGCCACAGACGAGCATATGATAGGGATAGACGCCCTTGGGCAGATTGAACTGCTCTTGTGCCACCTCGGGCTTAAAATGGCATACCCAGCACGTTCCCAGGCCATGCTCGGTGGCCTCCATCATCATCTGATCGCAGACGATCGAAGTATCGATGGCACTCGAGTTCATCTGATCATACGGGCGCACCCAAGCATCATCGGTAACGCTGCAAATAAGAAAGATAAGCGGAGCTCCAAAGATAGATCCATCACGAGCAAAGCGCGGCTGACAAGCAGCAGCCTTCTCCAACAACTCCGGAGTATCAAGCACCATCACGCGGGTCGGATGATTATTACAAGCAGAAGGAGCAATACGCCCAGCCTCAACAATGGCATCCACAACAGCTTGCTCAACAGAACGATCCTGAAATTCACGACAAGAATACCGACCCCGAGCCAGATCCAAATAAGACATACAAGCCCTCCAACAATTAAAAATCAAACAAACCCAAAGTAACCCAAACAGTACCCAAAGCAGCAATCAGCCAAACGCTCATCGAGGGCCAAAGTGTCCGAACGGATACCAAAGGTCCCTTCAGCCAAACCCCCATTGCGCTATAACTATCAGCCAAAGTTCCCAATGGTGGTACGTAAGGGAGCGGGCCCGGACCCAAAAAACCATTATAACCGCAACAAAAAGCACCGGGGTGAAAAAGGATATTTGTAGACGGGGCCGCGGACGCC
>DAWBYD010000072.1:0-5007 GCA_052278285.1 Collinsella sp.
GGTCGCCCGTTCGTCTGCCAGCGCGGCCGCGGCCTTGCGTGCCTCCTCGACCTCATCGTTCCAAGGCAGCTCAACACGCTGACGGGCAGCAGCCTCGGGGCTCAGCACCTCGGCATCCAGATAATTGAGGACTTCCTCGACAAGCATCTCGGTCTCGGGGCGCGGAATGAGCACACCGGGGGCGCACGCGACGTCGATCATGCGAAACTGCGTGCTGCCCGTGATGTATTGCAGCGGCTCGCCCTTAGCGCGGCGGACAACGGCCGCATGCATGGTCTCGAGCTGGGCCGCGTTAAGCGTCTCGTCCATACGCATATATAGGTCAATGCGCGCCAGGCCCGTGGCGGCGCACAGCAGCCACTCGGCAGAAAGACGGGGGTGCTCCTCGCCGCGCTCGGCCAGGTACTCCTTGGTCCACTCGAGACAACGCTTGATGGTCCAAATCTCGTTTGCCATGGGGCCCTCCCCTCTTAAGCGCCGGACGGCGCGCGAATGTCGGAGCAGATTGTACGCGAGGCCAGCGCTTGGCAAGAGACGATTGAAGGCAATTATCGAGAATCAGCCCAGAATTTTGCACCGGGCTCGCTCAAAGTGTTCATTCGCCGACGTCTAGATTTGCATTCGTCAAGCTTTTGGCAAGGTTGCCCCAAAACTAACCAATATCTAACCAAGAACATACCAAATCACTTGACGCGCGACTCATCAAAAAATGCACTGCGACTTCTTGGACGATTTTTTGAGCAATATTTTCAATAGCAGATGAATGCTATTAATTACTTTGAGCAGGTAGACAGCTCAAATGCCATCACAACTGATTGAATAACATCTCAAAGCAATGTGCCCAACCTAGTCATTTAAGAACGTCCCCAATGACTACATCTAAGGCGCTGCAGGTTGAGCATAAGTCAGCGAAAACGCCCCTAAGCGAGCAAGGTGACGTGAAAGAGGAGGGAAGCGTACTTTGGGTACGCGACCGACGATTGAACGTCAGATTGCCGCTTAGGGGCGTTTGCAGCGTCGAGCCGTTACGGCGTTTGGTAAAACGCCGTAACTTAAACAGCCTGTGCCAGCTTCTCGGCTCGCTCGGCGGCGGCGAGTGCCTCGATCACGGTGCCGAGCTGATCGCCCAGAAGGACGCCGTTGTAGGTGGAGTTGAAGCCGATGCGGTGATCGGTCACGCGGTCCTGGGGCTGGTTGTAGGTACGGATCTTCTCGGAACGGTTGCCATGGCCGATCTGGCTCTGGCGCTCGGCACCGAGCTCGGCCTGCTGCTTCTCGAGCTCCATCTCGTACAGACGGGCACGCAGCATCTGCATGCAGACCTCGCGGTTCTGGATCTGGGAGCGCTGCTCCTGCGACTGCACCACGGTGGTGGTGGGCAGGTGGGTAATGCGCACGGCGGAGTAGGTGGTGTTAACGCACTGACCGCCAGGGCCGGAGGCGCAGTAGGTGTCGATGCGCAGGTCGGACTGGTTGATCTGGACGTCGATCTCCTCGGCCTCGGGAAGCACGGCGACGGTAGCCGTGGAGGTCTGAATGCGGCCCTGGGACTCGGTCTTGGGGACGCGCTGGACGCGGTGCACGCCGGACTCGTACTTCATGACGGAGTAGACGCGGTCGCCCTCGACCTTGAACTCAATGGACTTAAAGCCACCGGCCTCGCTGGGGCTGGAGTCGAGCACGGTAGTCTTCCAGCCGCGCGACTCGCAAAAGCGCTGATACATCTTGTACAGGTCGCCGGCGAAGATGGCCGCCTCGTCGCCACCGGCGGCGGAGCGGATCTCGACGATGGTGTTCTTGTCGTCGTTGGGGTCGCTCGGGATGAGCATGTACTTGATGTCTTCCTCGAGCTGGGGGAGCTTGGCCTCGTTTTCGGAGATGTCCATCTGGAGCATCTCCTTCTCATCGGCATCGGTGGTATCGTGCAGCATTTCCTTGGCAGCCTCGATGTCATCGAGCGCGCCGATGTACTCGCGCGAGGCGGCAATGAGGTCGGACTGGTGCGCATACTCCTTGTTGAGACGCGTGAACTCCTTGATATCGGAGGCGACGGCCGGGTCGGAAAGCTTCTTCTCGAGCTCCTCGTAGGCCTTGATAATCTTTTCGAGCTTGTCGCGCATGGCGGGACTCCTTTATATGCGTGAAGGTGAAAATCGGCAGAGTTGATGGGGCGCGCGGCGCCACTGCGGGGGTAAGCCCGGCTAGAACATGTCGATCTTCAGATACATGCGCATCCCTTCGCGTATGGGGTACATAGTTGCGGTCTAACCCATATATGATAGCGTGCGCAGGCAAACCTGCATATAACCCGCACGGAATCCGACAAAGGGACAGTCCCTTTGTCGGATTCTAGAGCGTATGGAGCAGGGCGATGAGGAAGCGGACACCCTGGAGGTAGGCGCGGCGGGTAATGCGCTCGTTGGTGCCGTGGACGCCGCGGTCGCATTCGTCATCGTCGACCACAAAGGCGGAGAAGCGGATGCACTCGCGGCAAATGCGCTGGTAGTTGGCGGCATCGGTTGCGCCAATCACGGTCGAGGGCACGATGCTTATCGGCTCTTGGCCCACCGCAGACGATCCGTTTTCCTCCGTCCCCTTGGGATCACGGAAATAGCGGGCGGCGATGGCGCGAACGGCCTCGAGCCCCGGACCGCCCACGCGCGGGGACGGCGAGGGCTCGGAGCTGCCGGGGCCCAGCTCGACCTCGACTCGGCCAGCGAGCCCAGCGGTGGCAACGGCCTCGCGGCAGCAGGCCACGACATCGGCCACGCTCGTGCCCTCGAGCATGCGGAAATTGATATTGGCCCACATATCTTGCGGCATTACGTTGGCACCGGTACTGCCGCCCTCGATTTGCGTGGGCGCACAGGTGGTGGTCACAAGCGGGTACAGCTTTTTGCTGGCAAGGCAGTCGCGCACGATGGCATCCTTGCTGGCAGCAATCTCGTCTGCGGTATAAAGCCCCAGCTCGACGAGCTGCGCGGCAAGCAGATCGGTCACACGCGCCGGCCACTCGATATCGCAAATCGCGGCAATAGCGCGGCTGAGCACTTCGAGCGACGTGCCACCGTAAGGGTTGGAAGAATGCCCGCCCTCGCTCTTCGTCCTGAGCACGATATCGGCATAGCCCTTCTCGGCAAGATCGGCATGCATAAGCCAACCCTCGCCTGCGCCGTACTCGGCAGCCTCAACGATACGATAGTCACCCTCGTCGATCAGGTACTCAAGCTCAACGCCGCGCTCCTCGAGCACGCGGCCAATGGCACCCGCGCCGCACTGCGTGGTCTCCTCATCCTGGCCAAAGGCCAGCAGCAGGGTTCGTTCGTGTTGCCAGCCGTGCGCCAGCGCATACTCAACGGCCTCCAGGATGCCTGCGACCTGGTCTTTCATATCGATGGCGCCGCGACCCCAAATATAGGTGTCGTCCACGTGCCCGCTAAAGGGATTGTGCGTCCAGTCTGTCTCGGTGCCCGGCACCACGGGAACCACGTCCATGTGGCCCATGAGCATGACCGGCTTGAGGGCGGGGTCGATGCCGGCAAGCGTCACGAGCAGCGAATGGTCGATGAGCTCGACCTCGCCCGCCGCAAACACGCGCGGCCAGGCCTGCTGCATATAGGCGCGCAGGTCGGCAAACGCCTGCCAGTCCACCGCCTCGGCATCCATACTCGAAATGGTCGGAAACGACAGCACACGGCCCAGGCGCTCGCATGCGCCGGCCTTGTCCAAATCGGCAAAATCATCCTCATGCGCAAAGAAGCGCCAAACCTCGGCCATGACATCCTTTCGATTGTGATGACGAGGGCCGCCCCACCGGAGCGGCCCTGCCACGTACGCGTTTGCGGTCGGTTATTTGTCCTCGAGATAACGCGAGAGGAACTCGCGGGTACGCTGGTGTTTGGGGTTGCCAAAGAGCTCGGCCGGCGCGGCATCCTCGAGCACCACGCCCTTGTCCATGAAGACCACGCGGTCGGACACCGTGCGGGCAACGGCCATCTCGTGCGTGACGACGACCATGGTCATGCCGTCGGCAGCGAGCTTGCGCATGACCTCGAGCACCTCGCCCACGATCTCGGGGTCGAGTGCGGAGGTCGGCTCGTCGAACAGCATGATCTGCGGGTTCATGCATAGAGCACGAGCGATGGCCACGCGCTGCTTTTGACCACCGGACAGGCGACCCACGGCGGCGTGCGCGAACTTCTCGAGCCCCACGCTCGTCAGATGCTCCATCGCGACCTTCTCGGCCTCGACCTTGCTCATCTTTTTGAGCGTGACGGGCGCGAGCGTGCAGTTGTCGAGCACATCCATGTTGTTGAACAGGTTAAAGCCCTGGAACACCATGCCGATGTCCTCGCGCAGCTTGTTGATGTTGCAGCGCTCGGCCGTGAGGTCCTGGCCGTGGAACCAGATGTGGCCCGCGTCCGGAGTCTCGAGCAGGTTGAGGCAGCGCAGGAAGGTCGACTTGCCCGAACCCGAGGCGCCGATGATGGTGACGACCTCGCCGGGATTGACGGACAGGTCGATGCCCTTGAGTACCTCGAGCGAGCCGAAGCTCTTGCGCAGGCCCTCGACGCGGATGAGCGGCTCATTGGTCTGTGCGGCGGCCGCGGTGCCGGTAGTGGCGGTATCTGCCATGATGATTCTCCTCGTCTTGAGCCTAGTTGGAGCTGGGCAGCGTGACCGGAGCCTCGGCGCCGAGCTTTTTGCCAAAGGCCTCGAGCAGGCGGCTCGCCACGAGCGTCAGGATCAGGTAGACCACGAGCGCCACGCAGTAGACCTCCATCTGGCGATAGTACACGCCGGCGACGGTGGTGGTGGCGTACATGAGGTCGAACACGCCGATAACCGAGAGCACCGACGAGTCCTTGATGTTGATAATGAGCTCGTTGGTGAGCGCCGGAATCGCGTTTTTAATGCCCTGGGGGAACACGACTTTGCGCATAGCTTGCCACTGCGACAGGCCCAGCGAGCGTGCTGCCTCGGCCTGGCCGGAATCGATGGACTCGA
>DAWBYD010000073.1:0-5856 GCA_052278285.1 Collinsella sp.
CGGCCGAGGAGGAGGACGCCCGCCTGGAGGCGCAGATTGCCGCGGATGCCGCTGACGAGAAGCTGATGCCCGAGGAGCAGGACGAGGACGACGACTCCGACGAAGACGACCATACATCCAAGCACAAGAAGACGATGATTGCCGCCTTTGTGGTCGCTATCGTGATCGCTGCGGTGGTCGGCTTCTTTATCGGCAACGGTGGTTTTGGCGGCAAGGGTGTTGGCTCGGCGACCCTCACCGAGGACCAGCTCGATTCGACCGTGGCAAGCTATAGCTACAACGGCAAGAAGAGCGACATCACCGCGCGTGAGGCCATCGAGAGCCAGTACAGCCTCGACACCGTCAAGGATAGTGACGGCAACTATACTGCTCCTTCTGCCGACGTCATCCTGTCCTACGTGCGCAACAAGATCCTGCTGGATGCTGCCGAGGACGAGGGCATTACCGTTTCTTCCAAGGAAATGAAGAAGTACGCCGAGGATTCCATCGGCACTTCGGACTACAAGACCATGGCCACGCAGTATGGCGTGTCCAAGGACCAGGCCAAGCAGATCGTCCGCCAGTCCGCGACGTTGCAGAAGCTCTACAAGAAGAAGGTCGGCGACAGCTCCGCAAGCATGCCGACCGCCCCGACCGAGCCTGCTGACGGCAACGAGGAGACCGCGAGCAAGGACTACGCCGACTACATCATCAACCTTGCCGGCGACGAGTGGGATAGCGAGAAGGGCGCCTGGAAGGATGCCGACAGCACCTATGCCAAGGCCTTTGCCGATGATGCCTTTACGGCCGACAGCGCCACCTATAAGCAGGCCATGACCGCCTATTACATCGCCTACCAGCAGTATTCCTCGCAGGCTTCGAGCGCCAGCTCCAAGTGGACCGAGTATGCTAACGGCCTCTACGCCAAGGCCAACATCAGCATCTACGGCCTGTTTGCGTAAAGAGTTGCACGGCTCATCGAGCATCTAGCCGATAGACAGCAAATAGCCCGCCAGTACGGAAGTCGTTCTGGCGGGCTATTTGCGTTGAGAGCGTGATTGGCGGCTTAATTATGGCTATTCATCTTTAAGTCCAAAAAGGCTATCGGCTTCATCGTCGGATATATATTCCAGTACATCGCCCGGTTGGCAGTCGAGTGCCCGACATATCGCGTCAAGAGTTGAAAAACGTATGGCAGAAACCTTGCCCGTCTTAATGCGTGACATATTGACCTGGGAGATGCCCACGCGTTCCGCAAGCTCTTTGGATGAGATCTTGCGTTCGGCGAGCATGCGGTCAAGCCGCAGAATAATCATGGATTCCTCCTAGAGCAACTCGTCATCTTGTTTTTGCAGGATATACCCGTAGCGGAAGATGCTGGCAATCAGGCAAATAATCAGGCCTGCAAAGAGCATGGAGGGCTCGAATAACTGGCCGACGAACGCATCCGTAAAGCTGCCGCCAAATCTTGAGAGTATCATTCCCGTGATTACGGCGCCAAGAAGCCTCACGGCAACGCCGCCGATAAGGAATAAATGTCCTACTCGACGAAGTGTCTGGTTACATTCAAGGTCAAAGGGCCTGCCTTCCTTTTCAATGTTGAAGAAAAGCCTACGCACGCTTATCGCGATGGTAAGCGCGAGACATGTCATCAAGAGGCTCCCTATGGCAGTGTGACCATCGTGTGCGACGAGCATAAGTGGGGCCTGCGCATCGGTACCGACGATAGCAAGGCACGGCCCTTCGCCGGCTTGAAGTTCTACGGATTGGAGACACGGGCCTTGGGAGAGGCCAGGCAATATGATTAGAAGGTCAATCGCAATGACTGCGAGGAGCCCCAGAGCGAGCGCGGTGGTAATGCAGATCGTGGCCCATTTGCAGATGCGAGCGAGCTTCCTCAGTTTGGCTACCGTCTGTTCGCGGCTGTTGGTTTCATTCGATATAGATGCGTTTCGATGGACCATAACCCCTCCAATCGGCGTTTGGGATGATACTTGTATCATATCAGAATTAACGATAAACGATAAATAATTACGGATAATGAGTAAGTAATGATTGAAAACGATTAGCGTGAGCTATTAGCTCATTTTGGATGCTGGAGTTTGGCGCGCGGGGGATGAGGACAAATGCCAAAACTTCCCGTGATCGTTCCCGTGATTGCGCAAGCGCTCCATTGTGTTTCCCTAATTCATATGGGAAAACAGCTGCAAACGATTGCAAGTAACCGGTAAACGGTCGAAAACTACCGTTCACCGATAATCTCAAAACTGGTTCTAACTGGTATTAAGTCAAAAAGACCAATTCACATATCTTCACAATGACCTGCAATTTTTCTACACGCTATTTTTAGCCGCCCTGCGTTGTTTAGACACCGGGAAAGATCCGTTCTTTTGCCAAAGCGTTTCGAAACGGTTTCAAAACCGCAGGTAGAAGTGTTAACGAGCGGTAAACGGTCGAAATATCACCGTGAGCGGTGCAAAAACGTTTTACTGTTTGAATCAGCGAAAGCGATCTCTTCTGGGGTGATATAGTGACAACAACACGTCACGTGGTTACTACCAGTTTAGAAACCACTGGTCTTCAAAGAACGCTTTCTAAGAAGCTTTAAGGGCAAGTGCCCGCTGGCTTCCGAAAATCATCGGACTCAGATCGTACACACCTTCGGAAGGGAAATTTGAATGGTTGGCTTTATTCTTACCGGTCATGGACAGTTCGCACCCGGCCTTGCAAGCGCTATCGCTATGGTTGCCGGCGACCAGCCTGCTTTTACCGTCGTTCCTTTTGAGGGCGATCAGGCCGCATCCTACGGTGAGGATCTCCGCGCCGCTATTACCGCCATGCGCGAGGAGTGCGATGGCGTGCTCGTCTTTACCGACTTGCTCGGTGGTACCCCGTTCAACCAGTCGATGATGATTGCCCAGGATGTCGACAACGTCGAGGTTCTGACTGGCACCAACCTTCCCATGGTTATTGAGCTTCTGTTCCTCCGCGGCAATGCCACGCTCGCCGAGCTTGGCGAGCAGGCCGTGACCGTTGGCCAGACGGGCATCACCGCCCAGACGGTCGCATCTGTTGCCGGCTCCGACGAAGAGGATATCTTCGGCGACGAGGACGGCATCTAATGGCCGATTTCGGAGCCAGCGTCCTGAGCTCCTCGGTCGCCCTTTTAGGCCTGCTTGTCATCATGGGTTTGATTTACACCATCTGGTCGCAAATCAACATGAAGAAGAAGCAGAAGTACTTCAAGGAGCTGCACACCGAGCTCAAGCCGGGTCAGGAGGTTCTTTTCGCCGGCGGTATCTACGGAACCGTCAAAGGCATCGAAGGCGAGAAGGTCCAGGTTAAAGTCCGATCCGGTGCCGTCGTAGATGTTTCGCGTTACGCGATTCAGGAGATCAAGTAACTGTCGTCAGCAAATAACGAAAGGAAGCTGATCAACATGGCAGAACCCAACATTCTTCTTACCCGCATCGATAACCGACTGGTTCATGGTCAGGTTGCCACCCAGTGGAACTCCACCCTGGGCTCCAACCTTATCCTCGTCGCCAACGACGACGTGGCGACCAACACCATGCGCCAGAACCTCATGAAGATGGCCGCTCCCGCCGGCGTCGCTACGCGTTTCTTCTCTCTGCAGAAGACCATCGACGTCATTGGCAAGGCGAGCCCGCGCCAGAAGATCTTCATCGTGGCCGAAACACCGGAAGACGTGCTTACGCTCGTCAAGGGCGGTGTGCCTATAAAGAAGGTAAACATCGGCAACATGCACATGTCGGAAGGAAAGCGCCAAGTCGCCACCTCCGTCGCAGTTAACGACGAGGATGTCGCTGCGTTTAAAGAGCTGCAGGAATTGGGGGTGGAGTTGGAGATCAGGCGCGTTCCGAGCACGCCTGTTGAGGACACGAGCAAGCTCTTCTCGTAATCCTCGTGATCCACGTTGTCAGGAGTGAAACCCTGACGTTCTGTACGTGATATCCAAAGTGCGTACATTCATTTTGAAAGGAGGAGCAAGATGGAATACTCGATCATCCAGATCGCTCTGGTCTTCGTCGTCACGTTCATCGCGGCAATCGACCAGTTTGACTTCCTCGAGTCTCTCTATCAGCCCATCGTCACCGGCGCCGTCATCGGTCTTATCCTTGGCGACCTCAACACCGGTCTTCTCGTGGGTGGTACTTATCAGCTCATGACGATCGGCAACATGCCGATCGGAGGCGCTCAGCCGCCTAACGCCGTCATTGGCGGCATCATGGCAGCCATTCTCGCTATCGCTACGGGTCTCGAGCCCAACGCGGCAGTCGGCCTTGCCATTCCGTTCGCTCTGCTTGGTCAGCTCGGCGTTACCCTGGTCTTCACGCTTATGTCCCCGCTTATGTCCACGGCCGATAACATGGCTCACAACGCGGACACCAAGGGCATCGAGCGCCTGAACTACTTCGCCATGGCTCTGCTCGGCCTGATCTTCGCTGTCGTCGTCACCCTGTTCTTCATCGCTGGCGCTACCATTGGTCAGACCATCGCTTCCGCCATCCCGACTTGGCTGCAGACCGGTCTGTCCGCTGCAGGCGGCATGATGCGCTTCGTCGGCTTCGCCGTCCTGCTCAAGGTTATGATGAACCGCGATATGTGGGGCTTCTTCCTCATGGGCTTTGGCCTCGCGCTCATCACCGTTGCCAACGATTCTCTGGCAACCCCTGCTCTGCTCATCCTCGCTCTCATCGGCTTCGGCATCGCTTTCTGGGACTTCCAGCAGCAGACCGAGCTGAAGGGTGCAGCTGTTTCTGACGGAGGTGACTTCGAAGATGGCATCTAATGAGTATGTGATCCCGGAGCACTACGAGGATCTCACTCCTGCTCCGCAGCTCGACCAGAAGACCCTCAACAAGATGGCTTGGCGCTCCTGCTTCCTGCAGGCCTCGTTCAACTACGAGCGTATGCAGGCCGCTGGCTGGCTCTACTCCATCATCCCCGGTCTGGAGAAGATCCACACCAACAAGAACGCCCTCGCGGCTTCCATGAGCCACAACCTGGAGTTCTTCAACACCCACCCGTTCCTTGTCACCTTTGTTATGGGCATCGTGCTTTCGCTCGAGCAGAACAAGGTTGACATCCCCACGATCCGCGCCGTCCGCGTCGCCGCAATGGGCCCGCTCGGTGGTATCGGTGACGCCCTGTTCTGGCTGACGCTCGTGCCTATCACGGCCGGCATCACCTCCAACATGGCCATCAACGGCAACGCCGCTGCGCCGATCATCTTCCTGGTGATCTTCAACGCCGTCCAGTTCGCTCTGCGCTTCTGGCTCATGAACTGGTCCTACAAGCTTGGCACCAGCGCTATTGACGCTCTGACCGCCAACATGCAGGCCTTCACGCGTGCCGCTTCCATCATGGGCGTCTTCGTCGTCGGTTGCCTGGTCGTCACCATGGGTGGCACCCAGATCAACCTCCAGATCCCCAACGGCACCACCCGTGGCCTTGCCCCTACTACCGTGATTGTCTCCGAGAAGGAGGCCGAGAACTTCACCGGTATGGAGGGCATCGATACCGAGACCGCTGAGGCCGGTACCATCGCCATGACCGATGAGGACGGCAACGCCCTCACCGCCACCGATGCCGACGGCAACGAGGGCAAGTGCGGCGTCGCCGAGCTGGGCAACGGCATGGAGTCCGTGACCTACGCTACCGTCACCGAGGATCCGGTCAACTTCTCTGTTGCCGACACCCTCAACACCATCGTCCCGAAGCTCGTCCCGCTTATGCTTACGCTGCTGCTTTACTACATGTTCGCTAAGCACAGCTGGACCCCGACCAAGGGCATTCTCCTGCTCTTCGTCCTTGGCATCCTGGGCGCTGGCCCGCTTGGTCTCTGGCCGAGCA
>DAWBYD010000074.1:0-9276 GCA_052278285.1 Collinsella sp.
GCGCTATGGGATGAGGTCAAGGACTAGCTCAAAGAGTCGGGGCTGGGTATTTAGGGCGGCCCGCAGCAGCGTCTGTGCATCGCCCGCGCGCTGGCCGTGCAGCCCGACATTCTGCTGATGGACGAGCCGACCTCGGCACTCGACCCTGTGTCGACGCTGGTGGTGGAGCAGCTGGCCTGTGAGCTCAAAGAGACCTGCACGCTCGTGGTCGTTACGCACAATATGCAGCAGGCGGCGCGTATCTCCGATTCGGTCGCATTCTTTTTGCTGGGTGAGCTGGTGGAGCACGCGCCCACCGCGCAACTCTTCAAGAATCCGACCGATCCGCGCACGGCGGATTATTTGACGGGGCGTTTTGGCTGATACCATCTAGTAAAGGTACCTTTAGGGTTAAGATGCGGTCATGCCGGCCGCAAAGGGGTTCAACATGATCTATTACGTCGAGGACGATGACAACATCAGGGATTTGACGGTCTATGCGCTGCGCAAGCAGGGGATTGAGGCCGAAGGCTTTTCGTGCGACGGTGAGTTTAAGGCTGCCGTGGCGCGACGGGTACCCGATGCCGTCCTGCTCGACATCATGCTGCCCGATACCGATGGCTTGGCGATTATGCGTCGACTGCGTGCCGATCGCCTGACGGCGACGGTGCCCATCATGATGCTTACCGCCAAGGATACCGAGCTCGACAAGGTGATGGCGCTCGATGGCGGTGCCGACGATTACCTGACTAAGCCGTTTTCGCTCATGGAGCTTGCGAGCCGCTGCCGCGCACTGCTGCGTCGCGGCGGCATGGTCAAGCAGGCGAGCGATGTGCTCAGCGTGGGCGACATCGTGCTCTCGCCCAGCCATCGCGAGGTGACCGTTGCCGGCGAGCCGCTTAAGCTCACCCTGCGCGAGTTCGACCTGCTCGAGTACCTCATGCGCAAGCCCGGCGTGGTTTTTACCCGCGAGTCGTTGCTGCAGAGCGTGTGGGGCTGGGACTTCGACGGCGGTTCGCGCACCGTTGACGTGCACGTGCAGACGCTTCGCCAAAAACTGGGCGAGCATGCCAGCGCCATCGAGACCGTGCGCGGCGTGGGCTACCGCTTGGCCGAGCCTTCTGCCGGCGATGGTGCCAAAGGCGACGACACCGCGGCCACCGCATCGGAGGAGTAACCCGTGGTCTTCGCCCCCCAGGGAAAACATACGCTGTCGCACCGCGTTTTTGTGACGATCTTTGTCTGCGCCATGGCGGTTATCGTGGCGTTTACGGTGCTGGGTGCGTTCTTTGTGCAAAACACCTTGGCGGATGCCACGAGTGCCAATCTGGCGCAGGAAACCGAGCTCATTGCTGCCGCTCTCGACGAACAGCAGGAGCCCATCCCGTTCTTGCGTAGTCTCGATCGCGAGGACTTGCGCATCACGCTGATTAACAAGGATGGATCGGTTGCCTACGACAACGAGGCGTCGCCTTCCACACTGCCCAACCATGGCGATCGCCCCGAGGTCATCGAGGCCTTTGAGAGTGGTTTGGGTTCCGCGGAGCGCGCAAGCTCTACGCTCGACGAGATTATGCTGTATCGCGCCGTCGCCCTTGATAACGGCCAGGTTGTCCGCTTGGCGCAGGCCCAGCCTGGCGTTGCGGCGATTTTGCTGTCGATGGTGGCGCCGATGCTGCTTATCGCAGCAGCGGGTGCGGTACTCTCGTTTTTTATGGCGCGCCGCGAGTCCCGTGCCATCATCGCGCCGTTGCAAGAGGTGGATTTGGACCACCCACGCCGTAGCTATGAGCACGCCTATGCCGAGATGGTCCCCATGCTTGAGCGTATCGAGTCGCAGCGCCAGGAACTCAAGCGCCAAATGGCGGTGCTAGCGGACAACGACCGTATGCGCCGCGAGTTCACGGCGAATATCACCCATGAGCTCAAGACGCCGCTTACGGCGATTTCGGGCTATGCCGAGCTCATCGCAAACGGCATGGTCGAGGGCGAGGGCGACCTGCGCAACTTTGGCGGTCGCAGCTATCGTGAGGCGGGCCGCTTGGCAGCGCGTGTCAACGATATCCTTACGCTGTCTAACTTGGACGAGGCCGAGCGTGCAGCTGAGGGCGAGGCGGTGCCCATTGGGTCCACGGAGCCTATTGAGCTCTCGCGTGCCATCTACGCGGTCGAGCAGCGTCTTGAACAGGTCGCCCGTCAGGCGAATGTGACGATAAGTCATGAGACCAAGCCTGTGGTCATCGAGGGCGTGTCGCGCTTGATTGACGAGCTCATCTATAATCTGGCAAGCAACGCCATCCGCTACAATCGACCCGGCGGTACGGTTACGCTGCAGTGCGGCACCAACGACGAAGGCCATCCGTTCCTTGCGGTCGCCGACACGGGAATCGGTATCGCGCCTGAAGAACAGGGCAAGGTATTTGAGCGGTTCTATCGCGTGGACAAGAGTAGGTCCAAGGCACGCGGCGGAACCGGTCTGGGGCTTGCCATTGTCAAGCATGCGGCCCTGTATCATCACGCCACGCTCGATCTGTCGAGCGAGTTGGGCGTGGGAACCACCATTACGGTGACGTTTCCCATACAGCAGGACGAGCCATTCGCATAGCGATACAACATAGATATTGATGTAGACGCCGCATTTGACTTTCGGGTGCGGCGTTGTTGTGCAATTTTACGATTGCTTCCGACATTTTTACAGGAGAGCCTGTTTCTTATGTATAGAGTTTGGTCTCGGTAAAAAGATGCGATAACATACGGACAGTTTTGTCAATCCGAACTGGGGAAATGAAAGGCAAGCTGCATGACCCTTCTCGAACTGTTCCAGCTGCTGAAGAAGCACCTTCAGCTGGTCATCACCCTTCCGGTGGTCTGCGCGATCGCCATGGGCATCGTGTCCTTCGTTGCGATGGACAACACCTATACCGCGACGACGAGCATGTACATTCTCGCCAAGACCGACGATAGCGGTCAGATGAGCTACAACGATCTCTCGGCGAGTCAGATGCTTTCCAACGATATCGCCACGCTGCTGGATAGCGATAGCGTTAAGAGCGGCGCAGCCAATGAACTGGGCCTCACCGATCTGGATGACTACAAGGTGTCTGTTTCCTCCGAGACCACCACGCGTGTCATTACGCTTTCGGTTACCGGCACCGATGCCAAGGAGACGGCTAAGGTCGCAAAGGCCATAGCTAGCTCGGTGAGTACGGTCGCTCAGAACGTCGGCGCTGCCCAGAGCATCAACGTTATCGACGAGGCTAAGACCCCCGAAGCCCCCAGCGGCCCCAAGCGTATGCTGTACGTTGCTGTCGCGTTCCTCGCGGGCATCTTTATCGCAGTTGCCTATGTCGTTTTGGCAGACATGCTCAACACCCGCATCCGCGGTGCCGAAGAGGCAGAAGAGCTCCTGGGCATTCCCGTTGTTGGCCGAATTCCGGCTATGAAAGGTGGTAAATAGGCATGGCTAAGGCAAAGAACACCGATAAGCTCGTTGTACAGAATGCCGCCAAGACCCTTCTGGCCAACATCCGCTTTGCGAGCGTGGACGACCCCATTCGCACCATCACCGTTACCTCCTCGATTCCCAACGAGGGCAAGTCTACGGTTTCCATTAACCTTGCTCAGGCAATTGCCACGAGTGGCAAGTCCGTGCTCCTGGTTGAGGCCGATATGCGCCGCAGGTCCCTTTCCGATATGCTCGGCGTTCGTTCGCGCGGCGGACTCTATGCGGTTCTTTCCGAGCAGATCTCCATTGACCAGGCAATTGTCGAGACGGGTCAGAAGAACTTCTACTTCCTTGATGCCGAGCCGCATATTCCCAATCCTGCCGACATCATCGTCTCTCACCGCTTTGCCAAGCTGGTAAAGGCACTGTCTGCTAAGTTCCAGTACGTCATCTTCGACGCTCCCCCGGTCGGCACCTTCATCGATGCTGCCGAGATTGCCAGCCTGACCGACGGCACGCTGTTCGTGGTGCGCGAGGACTTCACCAAGCGCGAGGAGGCGCTCAACGCCATCGGTCAGCTTAAGAAGTCCGAGAAGGTCAAGCTCATCGGTACCGTTATGAACTACTGCGAGACCGAGACCAGCGAGTACTACTACTCCTACTACACCAAGGACGGTAAGAAGGTTAAGAAGGGCTCCGACGATCAGGGGACTTCCAAAAAAGGCATCTTCACCAACCGAGCAAACGTTTAGTTGATTAAGGCTGACCTATGCGTGACATTCATTGCCATATCTTGCCGGGTGTAGACGACGGCGCCGCCGATCTCGATGAGAGCTTGGCGATGCTCGAGGCTGCCAAGCGGGCCGGTGTAACCAGAATCGTTTGCACTCCTCACTGCCGTGATCCCTATTTTGATTACGACAAGATGTGGGATGTCTTTGAGCTGCTGCGTGATAACGCTGACGGTTTTCCGCTCCAGATGGGCTTCGAGGTCAACCATCGAAAGCTCGTTGAGCTTGGTATCGATGCCGCGGAGCACTTGCATTTCGATGGGACCAACGAGTTTCTGCTCGAACTTTCGACGCATGCCGATGCGTATGCGTTTAGAGAGTACGAGAACACGATTTACGATTTGCAGTGCCGTGGCTACCAGGTGATCATCGCTCATCCTGAGCGCTATCGTGCGGTTCAAAAGGATGTAAGCGTGGCGGAGCGTCTGGTCGATATGGGCTGCAAGCTGCAGGCTTCGGCGGACTTTATTGCCGGCGGTCGCTTTGGTCGCGAGAAAAAGCCGGCACAGCGCCTGTTCGATCAGAACCTGTACAGCTTCATCGCGAGCGATGCCCATAACGTGGGTCATTACGACTGCCTGGCGAAGGCTCGCGCGAAGTTTAGCGTACGCGGAGCTCATTTTCGCTAAAATCTGTCCCTAACGTTCGCATTGAATGAAAGGGCAGCCATGGATATCCAACTTAAGACGGGATGCTTTGATGACGCGGCGTTGGTGCGCCGCGTCGTTTTTATGGACGAGCAGGGCTACGAGAATGAGTTCGACGCTATCGACGAGGATCCAAACTGCATTCATGTGACGCTCTATGTAGACGGCGAGCTTGCCGGTTGCTCGCGCGTGTTTCCCGAAGAGCTTGAGCGCGTGGCTGACGCAGAGGCCCCGGTGTTGCCGGCATGCGACATGGACGAAGGCGTTGCGGCGGGGGAGACCTACATTATGGGGCGCGTCGCCGTGCTGCCGGCTATGCGTCGTCGCGGACTGGCGAGTGCGATCGTGGAGACCAGTGCTTCGTGTGCACGCGATGCCGGCGCCAAGCTCATTAAGCTGCATGCGCAGGAATACGTGCTGCCGCTCTATGTAAAGGCGGGCTACACGCAAATTGCCCCGGTAGATTACGAAGACGAGGGCCAGCCCCATGTCTGGATGGCCAAGCGCGTAGATGGCAGATAGGGACGTTCCTTTTCTGCCGGCAGCTGGGGACACTCCTTGGCAATTGACGCATTGGAGCGCTCGGACATACAGTTTTTCGATTCCGTATGTATATATGCGCGCTATTGGGTTATAAAATCTAAGTCTGAACATAGCAGGTCTGCGATGCGGCTCGGGCAACCGGGCCGTTTTTGCGGACGGGGGTAGCGCGAAAGGACTGCACATGCGTCAATTTAAGACCGAGAGCAAAAAACTGCTCGACCTCATGATCAACTCCATCTACACCAATAAGGAAATCTTCCTGCGCGAGCTTATCTCTAACGCGAGCGACGCCGTCGACAAGCTCAACTTTAAGAGCCTGCAGGATCCGAGCGTCAAGATCAACCAGGGCGACCTGGCCATTCGCGTCTCCTTTGATAAAGACGCCCGCACCATTACCATCTCGGATAACGGCATTGGCATGACCGCCGAGGAGCTCGAGCGCAATCTGGGCACCATCGCCCATTCCGGCTCCGAGGAGTTTAAGACCGAGAACGCCGAGCAGCAGGGCTCCGATGTCGACATCATCGGCCAGTTTGGCGGGGGCTTCTACTCTGCCTTTATGGTTGCCAGCCATGTGAAGGTCGTCAGCCGCGCCTATGGCGAGGATGTCGCCCATGTGTGGGAATCCGACGGTCTTGAGGGCTACACCATCGAGGACGGTGAGCGCGCCGAGCACGGTACCGATGTCATCCTGACGCTGCGCGAGAACGAGAAGCTCGATGCCGACGGCGAGGCCGAGACCTACGATCGCTTCCTGACCGAGTGGGGTCTCAAGAGCCTGATTCAGCAGTACAGCAACTATGTGCGCTACCCGATTCAGATGATGGTGTCCAAGAGCCGCCAGAAACCCAAGCCCGAGGACGCCGGCGACGATTACAAGCCCGAGTACGAGGACTACCAGGAGCTCGAGACCGTCAATTCCATGACACCGATCTGGAAGAAGCGCAGCTCCGATGTCGAGCAGAAGGACTACGACGAGTTCTACAAGTCCACGTTCCACGACTTTGACGATCCTGCGCGCACCATCAGCTTCCATGCCGAGGGCACGCTCGAGTACGATGCCCTGCTGTTTGTGCCGGGCCGCGCGCCGTTCGATCTGTACAGCAAGGATTACGAGAAGGGTCTGGCACTCTACAGCTCCAACGTCCTGATCATGGAGAAGTGCGACGACCTGCTGCCCGACTACTACAACTTTGTCCGCGGCGTCGTGGATTCCGCCGATGTGTCGCTCAACATCTCGCGTGAGACGCTGCAGCAGAACCGTCAGCTCAAGGCCATCGCCAAGCGTGTGGAAAAGAAGATCACCGCCGACCTTGAGGATATGCGTGACAACGACCGCGAGGCCTACGAGAAGTTCTTTGAGAACTTTGGCCGCGGTCTTAAGTACGGCATCTACTCGAGCTATGGCATGAAGGCCGATGAGCTCGCCGATCTGTTGCTGTTCTGGTCTGCCAAGGAACAGAAGATGATTACCCTGGCCGAGTATGCCAAGGGCATGCCCGAGGATCAGAAGGCCATCTACTACGCCGCCGGCGACTCGCGTGAGCGCTTGGCCAAGATGCCCGTGGTAAAGGGCGTGCTCGACCGCGGCTATGACGTGCTGCTGCTGACGCAGGACGTGGATGAGTTCACCTTCCAGGCTATGCGTGAGTACGTTGCCGCCGATATGCCCAAGATCTACGAGGACGATGCCGCCCGCGAGGCTGCCGAGAAGGCCGTGGCCGATGGTGCCGAGCCCGAGGTTGAGGATCGTCACCTGGAGCTCAAGAACGTCGCAACCGGTGATCTTGACCTGGCGACCGAGGACGAGAAAAAGGAGGCCGAGGACGCCACCAAGGAGAACGAGGACCTCTTTAACGCCATGAAGGAGGCACTCGGCGACAAGGTCGAGAAGGTTGCCGTCTCTGCGCGCCTGACCGATGCTCCCGCGTGCATCACCACCGAGGGCCCGCTTTCGCTCGAGATGGAGAAGGTGCTCCAGAAGGGTCCCGCGGGCGCGCCCGACGGTATGCCCAAGAGCCAGCGCGTGCTCGAGCTCAACGCCAAGCACCCGGTCTTTTCCAAGCTCGTCGCCGCTCAGAAGGCGGGCGACGCCGACAAGATCAAGCAGTACTCCGGTTTGCTCTATGACCAGGCCCTGCTGGTCGAGGGCATCCTCCCCGAGGATCCCGTAGCCTTCGCGGCGGCTGTTTGCAACTTGATGTAGTTCGGGGATACGGCACCGTAACTAGATTAGAACGAGAGTGGATAATCTCCCACTTTTGGCTCGAATGCGGGCTTGAAGTGAGAGATTTTCCACTCTCGTTTCCTTTTGAATGATCCCTCCGTCCCCAAGGGATCATTTATTTGTGCGGGTTGTGGTTTTGTGACCTGCTGAAATTTAAGATACTGTACAACTGTACGTTAACTCATCTTCGTAGTATATTGCTACCCGCAAAACTCAACACCATTGTGCTTTGAGACGTTAAAGCGCCTACTACAATGGTTGTCGATAGTACGATTCGATTCAACGACAGGATGGATGGTCCAAGCGTGAGTCTCGGCAGCAAACTATCCAATGCAAAGGTCTCCTTTGCGATATTTAAGCGCGACATTAAGCGACTGCTTGTGAACCCCGTCGCCTTGGTGGTTACCCTTGGCGTGTGCGTTATTCCCTCGCTGTATGCCTGGTACAACATCGTGGCCAACTGGGATCCGTACGGAAACACCCAGGGCATCAAGATTGCCATCGCCAACAACGATCGGGGCACCCAAAACGACCTGGTGGGCGAGCTCAACGCGGGCGATCAGGTCGTCGATCAGCTCAAGGAGAACGATCAGCTGGGCTGGACCTTCGTCGATTCTGCGGCCGATGCCAAAGAGGGCGTCGAGAGCGGTGAGTACTATGCGGCCATCGTAGTCCCCAAGAACTTCTCGGATAACCTGGTTTCGATGCTCGACGGCAACTACCATCAGCCCAAGCTTACGTACTACGTCAATGAGAAGAAGAGCGCTATTGCGCCCAAGGTTACCGACACCGGTGCAAACACCATCGAGGAGCAGATCAACTCGGAATTTGTCTCCACGGTGGGCGAGACCGTTGCCAGTATTGCCAAGGATGCCGGAGTCGATTTAAAGGACAAGGCAACCCAGACTCAGGATTCGTTGGCCGGTTCGGTATCAGAGGCTTCCGATACGTTGGGCGAAGTGCGTGATTCGATTGGCGACATGAATGCCGCCATCGATAAGACGAGTGGTTCCATTGCCTCGGCAGATGCGGCACTTGCCGGTCTGCAGGGTCAGGCGCCGTCGCTGACGCAGGCGATCTCCCAGGGCAATGACCTGCTGGGCGAGGCTCGCGCCACGGCGGGCAACTCTGTCGCCTCGCTCTCCAAGGCGCTCTCGGAAGGCAGCCTTGCGCTCACCAAGACGTCAGCCTCTGCGAACGCTGCCATCGGCAAGCTGACGGGCACGGTCACATCTACGACCACCCGTATCGACAACTCGCTCGAGTCTCTCCAAGCGACGATCGACCACAATAAGGCCGTTATCGGGCACTTAGAGATTCTCGCCAATGACACGTCGACAGGTTCCGAGGAAATTGACGCGCGCATTGTATCGACCATCGATTTGCTTCGAGAGCAGAATGAAAAGCTTCAGAGCATCAAGGACGGTCTGTCCGCGCAGTCGAGCGCCATGGCGAATGACGCAGCGGCTGTTTCGGGTGCCAGTGACGCTATCAATAACGCAATTCATACCGGTGCGACCAACCTTGGCCAAGCCCAGACGGACTTGGGCCAAAACGCGCTGCCGACGGCCTCGAGCGCGCTCGACTCTTTTGCTGCCGTTTCGGGCGACCTGACCGGTATCGTCTCGGGTATGACACCTACAC
>DAWBYD010000075.1:0-3056 GCA_052278285.1 Collinsella sp.
AAACAGTCCCTATTCCACCGCAACTTCGATGGGGCGGCGGGGGATCCGATGCGTACTCGTGGTGAGGTCGTGAGCTTGTAAAAGGTGTGCGTGCGCTTGTCGTTCGTATCTGCTATCATTCCTAGTCTGTGCGCTCATGCGGGCGTGGCGGAATTGGTAGACGCGCCAGATTTAGGTTCTGGTGGGATTCCCGTGAAGGTTCGAGTCCTTTCGCCCGCACCAACGCATCTGCGTCGGCTTCGGCCGTCGCGACTCTTTGTTGCATAAAGGTACCAGCACCTCAGATAAGCTGGGCAGTATGAGGAGGAACGTGTTGAACATCACCGCTTCTGACGTCAAGGACGCCAAGCTCACCGCTACGGTCACCATCCCGGCCGCCGACGTCGACGCCGCGATCAAGAAGGCCTACAAGGACACCGCCAAGAAGTACCGCTTCCCGGGCTTCCGCGCCGGCAAGGCTCCCCGTCCGGTCATCGACTCTGCTCTTGGCGCCGAGGCTACCCTCGCTCAGGCCACCAACGACCTGATCGCCGCCAACGAGCCTGCCGTCCTCAACGAGCTGGACATCGTCCCCACCAAGAATGGTGACTACAAGGACCTCGACCTCGCCAAGGATCACGAGGACTACACCTACACCGTCGAGTTCTCCCTGCGTCCCGCCGCTGAGCTCTCCTCCTTCGACGCTGTCGAGATCGAGATGCCCCCTGCGGAGGTCACCGACTCCGAGATCAACAACCAGGTCGAGATGCTCCTCAACTACCGTGCCACCTTCGAGGACGTTGAGGGTCGCGCCGTCGAGGCCGAGGACTACGTCACCGTCGACCTCAAGGCCGTCGAGAACGCCGACAACTTTGCCGCCGAGGGCCGTATGCTCATCGCCGGTAGCGACAGCAACCCCAAGGAGTTCAACGAGGCCCTGATCGGCGCTAACGTTGACGACGTCAAGACCGTCACCTGGACCGACGAGGTCGAGGAGGGCGAGGAGGCCGAGACCCACACTGTCGAGGTCACCGTCAAGGGCATCAAGGTCCGCAACACCCCCGAGCTCACCGACGAGCTTGTCAAGTCCGACTTTGGCTTCGACAGCATCGACGCCATGCGCGACGCCATCAAGATCGAGATCGAGCAGGACAAGGCTTCCCGCCTCCCGGCCGAGAAGGAGAACCGTTGCGTCGCCGCTCTCGCCGAGCGTCTGCAGCTCGAGGAGATGGACGCCGACTACGAGCAGTCCGTTTTTGAGGAGCTTGGCCAGAACTTCCTGTCCAACCTCGCTGCCCGCGGCATGACGCTGGACACCTGGCTGCCCGCTTCCGGCCTGACCATGGAGCAGTTCATCGGCGACCTGCACAAGCAGGCCAACGACGTTGCCCGTGAGTCCCTGGCTCTGGACGCCCTCGCCCGTGAGCTCAAGATCGAGGTCACCGAGGACGACATCAACGCCGAGTTCGAGAAGGCGGGCGTCAAGGACGTCGAGGCTTCCAAGGCCGAGTTCATCGCCGATGGCCGCATGCCTGCCGTCCGCGAGTCCATCCGTCGCTCCAAGGCCGTCGACCACCTGGTCGAGAACGCCAAGGTGACCGAGGTCGACGAGACCGCCAAGGACGCCGAGTAATTCTCGCCACCTTGCCCGCGAGCGCATGCGTGCGCCCGTGATGGGGTAAAGTTATACACCGGTTATCCGGTTGCTTCGTACGGTGCCAGCCAATGCATAGCATGCGGGCACCGTACGTTTATCTAGAACCAATTTGGTCCGCAAGAGAGAAATGGAGATGCGTATGATCGCCAAGTTCGATTCCGCCCTCGTGCCATACGTTATCGAGCAGACGCCGCGCGGCGAGCGCAGCTACGATATCTATTCGCGCCTGCTCAACGACCGCATCATCTTCTTGGGCGAGGAGATCAACTCCGTCAGCGCCAACCTGGTCGTTGCCCAGCTGCTGCATCTTGAGAGCCAGGATGCCGAGAAGGATATCTCGCTCTACATCAATTCGCCCGGTGGCGAGGTCTACTCCGGCCTGGCGATTCTGGACACCATGAACTTCATCAAGCCGCAGGTCTCGACCATTTGCGTCGGTATGGCCGCGTCTATGGCCGCTGTGCTGCTTTCGGCCGGCGCCAAGGGCAAGCGCTTCTGCCTGCCGCACTCCAAGGTCATGATTCACCAGCCCAGCGGCGGTGCCCAGGGGCAGCAGACCGAGATCGAGATCGTGGCCGAGGAGATCAAGAAGACTCGCCGCGAGCTCAACCAGATCCTGTCCGACGCCTCGGGCCAGCCCATCGAGAAGGTCCAGGCCGACACCGAGCGCGACAACTACCTGACCGCTGCCGAGGCCCTCGACTACGGCCTGATCGACCGTATCGTCACCTCGCGCGATCTCGCCGCGAAGGACGCCTAGGATGGCAGGTAACATGCAGGACAACTTTGACGAGAACGGCAACCCCATCCGCTGCTCCTTCTGCGGAAAAGAGCAGGGCCAGGTTCGTCGCCTCGTAAAGGGCCCGACCAACATCTTTATCTGTGACGAGTGCGTCGCCGCCTGTTCCGAGATTCTGGAAGAGTCGCTGGCTTCGGACTTTATGGACGCTGCCCGCAACGGCAAACTGCCAGGCTTCCTCAACGACCACGGTCAGGCTGCATCCCAGCCGGCTGTGGACCCCGAGACCGAGGGCTTTGAGCTTGAGGACGACCGTCAGGTCAGCACACACGTGCCGACGCCGCACGAGATCTATGACGAGCTTTCGGCCTATGTTATGGGCCAGGAGGACGCCAAGCGTGCCATGTCGGTGGCCGTGTACAACCACTATCGCCGCGTGATCGAGAGCGGCGCTGCGCTTTCGGCCTTTGACGACGGTTTGGACTCGCAGCTCGATGATGATATGGACGAGGTGGAGCTCGCCAAGTCCAACATTTTGCTGCTCGGTCCCACCGGTACCGGTAAGACGCTGCTCGCCCAGACGCTCGCACGTATCCTCGAGGTGCCGTTTGCCATCGCCGACGCCACCGCGCTCACCGAGGCCGGTTACGTGGGCGAGGATGTGGAGAACATCCTGCTCAA
>DAWBYD010000076.1:0-9477 GCA_052278285.1 Collinsella sp.
CCCCCCCCCCCCCGCTCCCCACTCTCTCCCCCCCCCGGTCCGCCCCACCCCCCCCTACACCCCCCCCGGGTCCCCCCCCTCGCCCGGGGCCTGTGGTTACCTGGTTGTTGCATGCGGCTCGCTTTTCGGAACTGGGCTGATATTTTCTTGATGTTAGGCGCTCTTGGTCCTAATGGGCTTGGGGCGCCTTCGCGTTTCCTCAGCTCCGCACCCTTGCGGGTTCGAATTCCTCCGCTTGCCCACAAGAAAGCGCTCCAGGTTCATAAGGGCCTGGAGCGCTGTGTTCTTAAGGGCTGGGACGGAGGGATTCGAACCCCCAACAGCCGGCACCAAAAACCGGAGTTCTACCGTTGAACTACGTCCCAATGTGTGGTGTTGCCCAAAAGCAACTCGTTTAGTTTACCTAATCTGCGAGGGCATCGCAAACGCCATCGAGCAGGCGTACGGCGAGTGTCTGCGCGTCGCTGGCCGTGAAGGTGCCGTTGTAGCGCGTCATGCCCGTGAGCTCAATGCGAATGCGAGCCGGCTTCTGCTGCGCGGCGACATTGGCGGTGCGGATGCGCTGGGCCAGGTTGTGGCACTCGGCGAGGGCAATCGTGGCGCGCGGTGCGGCGTCGGCGGGCAGCTCGTCGCTTGCGATTTCGAGCACCAGGTCAACGTCGGTTGGGACCTCGGAGTCGCAGAGCATCATGCCGCTGTTGTCGGTCGTTGCCGTGGCGATATTCCACATGCGCGACGCAACACTGCGTGCGATGGGGTCCTCGCCGATAACGGCAATCTGGAAGCGCTCGAGCACGTTGGCGGCGCGAGCAAAACCGATGCGGGACTCGGCTTCGGTGACCGAGGGCTTGCCCTCCCACACATGGTGCAGGCGGTTGATGTAGGCGTAGGTGTCCTGGAAGGCCATGCCGTCGGCAAACAGGCCGACATTTTCCTGGAACTGCTGCAGGGCGGCCTCGGTATGCGGACCAAAGTAGCCGTCGTCTTCGCCACAGGCAAAGCCCAAAACGTTGAGAGCGCGCTGCAGGGCCTGCACATCGGCGCCATGGAAATTGGGCATGCGCAGATAGAGGGTGCGGTCGCCCAGCTTATACGAAGCGTCTACAAGGGCGCTCCAACAGGGGATATCGACGGCATGACCGGCAGCAAGGCCGCTGTCGAGCCTGAAGGTGCTGACGGCCTGCTCAGTGGTGGCTCCAAAGTACTTGTCGGTGACTTCGGCGGCATCAATCGTGTAGCCGAGCTGCAGGAGACGAGACTGCACGTCCTCGACGGCTGCTCCTTGCATGCCCGTTGTAATAGGTTCCATGAACGAACCCCTTTCGGCGTACCATTCGTACTATTTGAGCGTCTGTCGGATAGACAACGCAAAGGGATGCATAAACATGCACTCAACAGTGTAGCAAGTTGTGCCTAAATACGCTGCTGACAGGTTTTATAACCCCCGTTAGTTAAGGCGCTCCACAAAGAAATCTGCCATGGAGAGGAACAGCTCGCGTGCGTGCGGATCAAGCTCAACGTTCTCGATGGCCGCTTTGGCCTTAGCGGTCAGGTCGAGCGCGTAAGTGTGGGCGTAATCGATGGAGCCGGTCTCTTGGAAGATCTCCACGGCGCGTGCGAGCTGCGCGGGATCATCGGTGCCCGAGGAAAGAATCGCCTCGACCTCGTCGTGGTAGCGCTCATCAGAGAGGGCATGTACGGCGACAAGCGTGCGCTTGCCCTCGGTGATGTCGGTGCGGAAGTCCTTGTTGGCGGCTTCCTTAGTGCCGACAAGGTTGAGCAGGTCGTCCTGAATCTGAAAGGCAAGGCCCGTGTGCAGGCCAAAGGCGCGCAGCGCTTCGATTTGCTTATCGCTGCCGCCGCCGATAATGGCTCCGGCGGCAAGCGGCGTGGCTCCGCTGTAAAACGCGGTCTTGTGCGTCGCCATGTCCAGGTAGTCATCAACCGAGATATCAAAGCGCCCGTCACGGACCCAACCCAGGTCGAGTGCTTGACCCTCGATGGTGCGGACGATCATCTCGGTAAGCTCGTGGAGCACGCGCAGCTTCACGTCGGACTCAAGCGTAGGGTCGTCGAGAACCGTCTTGGTGACCATGGTGAGCGCCAGGTCGCCACAATTGATGGCAAGCCCCGTGCCTTCGGTAAGGTGCATGCAGGGCTTGCCTCGACGAAGCTGTCCGTTGTCGGCGATGTCGTCGTGGATCAGCGCGCCCGACTGGAAATGCTCGATGGCTGCCGCGGCGCTGTGGGCGCTCTCAAAGCTGCCGCCCACTGCGGTTGCGGCGAGCATACAGATAAGCGGGCGGTGGCGCTTGCCGGCGTTGGCCGTAAAAGCCGAGAGCGGCGCGTACAGGTAGCGCTCGATATCGGCAGAGGTCGCCTGTCCGTCAAAGAACGTGGCCAGATAGTCGTTAATCTGGTCAAAGTGCTGGGCTAAAAAGCTGGTAAACGGACTGGACACGGGTTCTCGCATTCTTTCTTGGGTTACATCGTTGCGGTGTGCAGATACCATATTGCCACATTGGAGTTGCCGGCGCGTCTGTTTTGGCGATTTGGAGAAACGGGACGCGTGCGCGTGCCGGCTGCTTATATAAGCCTAAAGTGCTCGAGCGCCTTGACGACGCCATCTTTGTCGACCGAGTCGGTGATGTAGTCGGCGCGCTTTTTGAGATAGTCTGGCGCATTGCCCATGGCGATACCGACATCGACGGCGTTCATCAGCGAGACGTCATTGCTGGCGTCGCCGATGCCGTATACGGTTCCATGGTGGGGATCGAGGGCGTCGAGTACAGACTGGATGCCCCCGCGCTTCGTGCATTCGCGGGGCGAGATTTCGGTTACCTCGAGTTCGAGCTCGTTAAAGCACAACAACGGCTCAAGTGCCTTATCTTGAGCGATGTGGTTGGCGAGCGATGTAGACATCAAGATCTTGTAGGCACTGTAATGTTGCAGCTGCGTGACTGCGTCGCCCAGGGTGCGCGCGTATCCGGGAGCATCGGGGGCATCGGCACTCATGCGCACGACGCCGTTGAGGCCCTCAAAGCGGATGACCTCGCCCGATTGCTCAAGGTAGGGGGCAAGACGCTGCAGCATACTGGGCGTCATCGACAGATCGCGAACTGCGTGTCCGTTGATCTCGGCGTAACCGCCCGCAAGACAGACGATGCCGGTCCAGGGCAGCTCAAGAAGTTTGGGGTGGATGCAACTGAGGGTGCGCCCTGTGCAGATAAAGGCCATGTTGCCGTTTGCAACGAAATCGCGGATTGCCTGCGAAACCGCCTCGTTGGGATAGGGGGAGAGGTCCCGCTCGTCTTCGGGAAGGTCTTGGGCGAGCCTGGGGTCTTGCCAGGCGAGCGTTCCGTCGATATCGAAGAAGCAAATATCGCCGCGCTTATGGGCTGCGCTGGCGGCAGGGGAGGCCGAGGTGGTGGGCACAAATTCCGGCTCGAGGCCCATGATCTGGTCAAAATGCTCTTTAACGCGGGGAACGGAGATGCCGATGATCACCTGGGCGGTCTTGCCCGTAATGATGAGGCCCTTGGCGCCCACCGCGACAAACGACGCGTTATCTGCAACGATGGAAGGGTCTGCGACCTCGACGCGCAGGCGCGTGGCGCAGTTGGTTGCGCCCACGATATTGCCAACGCCACCTAAAAGCTGAATTACCCGCTCAGCGAGGACGTGATCTTGATCGGATCGACTATCGACCTCGTCATTGGGAGATTGCTCTTTGGCAAAGTCGCTTCCCGTTAAACAATCGATTGCCGCGCGATTGGCGACATGATCCTCGCGGCCCGGAGTCTTAAGGTCATAGACCAAGATGAGTGCTCGAAAACTAACAAAAAAGATGAGGCTAAAGGCAAGGCCGATACCGAGCGCCAAAAGATAGGCACCGGCATGCGTGCGCATGAGCGGAATAAAGTTGAAGGCTGCCATCTCCATGAGGCCGCCCGAGAAGATGCCGACGATGCCAAAGAGATTCATGGTTGTGGCAAGGCAAGACGATAGGACTGCGTAGAGCAGAAAGAGCCCGGGGTGGGTGAACATAAAGAGAAACTCGAGTGGCTCGGTAACGCCGCAAACCACCGAGGCGATGATGGCGGGAGCAAGGATGACCCTGAGGCCGGCGCGGCGCTCGGGTTTTGCGGTGGAGTAGAACGCAGCTGCGATGGCAGGAAGGCCAAAGAGCTTGACCCAGCCGGTGGCGGTAAAACCGGCCCACGGTGCAAGTTCATTAAGGGGGCGCGTGCTATGGGAGAGGATGGGGAGCAAACTGCTCCACGTGGCGTAGATGCCGTCGTTAATGACCAGGTTGTCGTAGTAGATCGGCATGTAGAGCAGGTGGTGCAGGCCAAAGGGCTCGAGTGCTCGTTCTAAAAAGACAAAGATGCCCACGCCAAAGGGACCGACGCCTGCAAGCGCGTGACGCAGCGTATCGGTTACATCGTATACGTAGGGCACGATGGCGGCCGAGATAGCAGCAAGGGCAAACACGGCAAAAAAGCTGATGAGGTAGACCAGCGAGGAGCCCGAGAAGGTGCCGAGCCAATCGGGAATTTTGGCATCGTAGAAGCGGTCATGGATGGCGACGACGGTTGCCGATACCGCCAGCGGGCCGATAATGCCGGTGTCGAGCGTCTTGATGCCGTCGATGACGGTGATACCGCTGGCGGAGGTCAAAGATGACGGGTACTCAAGTCCAAGGTTGTCTCCGCTCAGCTTAATGATCTCGCTCAAAAAGAAGCAGTAGGCAAAATAGGCGACGAGAGCCTCGAGGCAGCAACGAGCCGGTTGTTTTTGGGCAAGACCGATGGGCAGCGCTACGGCAAAAAGGAGCGGGAGGCGTTTAAAGACCGTCCACGAGCCGCGCTGGATGATAGCCCAGAAAACGTACCAAGGGGTTCCGTATACGGCGAGATCGCCGACGATGTCCGCGGTCGTTGCGAGAGCGGAGACGCCGACCATGAGGCCTGATATAGAAAACAGCATGGCGGGCGCGAACATTGCCCCGCCAAAGCGTTGGATTTTTTGCAGCATGTTCTGCCTTCCGAATATCGAGGCGCGTTGCGCGTGGGGAAACGTTTAAACAATGGATTCATTGTAGAGGACCAGACGATTGTCGTACCGGCAGTTTTGAGCGAAACCGATTTGGGCATGACAGAAACCGTCAACGGTTAAATCCTGTCGCTTTACCGATATTCGGTTTAAACAACTTTAAGAAATGCTATCGTGCCTAGCCGGAAATGAATAATGTAGAGGTGAAACAATGCCAAAAGCGATATACGAAGGAATCTACCGAGAAATACGCTCGCGCATCATTAATGGGACCTATGCGTTTCAGGAGATGCTGCCAACCGAAGCCGAGCTGACCGCGGAATTTGGCTGCACGCGCAATACCGTCCGCCGCGCTTTGAGCATGCTGGCCGACGGGATGTTTGTGCAGCCCATACACGGCAAGGGCGTGCGCGTTATTTGGCTTAAGGGCGAAACCGACATGTTGGGCGCACTCGAAGAGGTTGAGTCGTTTGGCGAGTTTGCAAAGCGCAACAATGCCGTTGCATCGACGGACGTTAAGTCTTTCGAACATCTGGTTTGCACCGAGCAACTCTCTCGTCACCTGGGCTTTAAGGTGGGCGAGGAGTTGATTCGCGTAGTGCGTGTCCGAAGCCTCAACGGCAACGCGCGCCAAGTGGACCATGGCTATTTTTTGGCGTCGATCGCCAAGGGCCTGACTCCCGAGATCGCGGCAGATTCTATTTACGGCTATCTGGAGCACAAGCGCGGTGTCAAAGTGATGGCGAGCCGTCGTACGGTGAGTGTCGAGCTCGCCAACGATGAGGACTGCAGCTATCTTGACCTCGGCAAATACAACTGCGTTGCCGTCATGGAGAGTCAGTCGTACACCTCGGATGGCATCTTGTTTGAGGTGACGCACACTCGCACACACCCCGAGATCTTCCATTACCGCGTCAATTCCAAGCGATAGCCGGCTAGCTCGCAGCCTGACGAGACTCATGGCCTCAAAGAGAAAACGCCCGGTCAAACCGACGGTACATCGGCTTGACCGGGCGTTTTCTCTGCATTAGATAACAAATAATTGTTTATACAAAACTTGTCAAGTATCAAGTTGAAATTACCGTTCACCGAAGTTTTTCTACCGCTCTAGTAATACTTGTTCAAACAACTAGCCAAATAGCGTATCGTTCAAATCAGCAAAAGGGGCAAAGTCCCCGAGCCAATCTCCGAAGGCGGCGGCAAAGGGTGCCGCCACGGTGTGAAAGGGTGGATTGTAATGAAGAACGAAATGAGCAGAAGGCAGTTCCTGGGCTTTGCTGGTTCCGCGGCTGCAGTTCTTGGTCTGGGCCTCGTGGGTTGCGGTGGTTCTGCCGGCTCCGGCTCCTCTGCTTCTGGTGACGCTGCCGAGGTCTACTTCCTCCAATTCAAGCCCGAGGTCGACAAGGAGTGGAAGGAGATCGCCAAGGCCTATAAGAAGGAGAAGGGCGTCGAGGTCAAGATCGTGACCGCTGCCTCCAACACCTACGAGGAGAAGCTCAAGTCCGAGATGTCCAAGAGCTCCGCTCCGACCCTGTTCCAGGTCAACGGCCCCACCGGTCTTAAGAACTGGAAGGATTACTGCGCCGACCTGTCCGATACCAAGCTCCGCGGTGAGCTCATTGACGACTCCCTGGCTCTGCAGTCCGACGGCAAGGATGTGTGCATCGACTGGGTTCAGGAGAGCTTCGGCATTATTTACAACAAGCAGCTGCTCGAGAAGGCTGGCTACAAGGCTGAGGACATCAACTCCTTCGACAAGCTGAAGGCTTGTGCCGATGACATCCAGGCCCGCAAGGACGAGCTTGGTGTCGAGGGTGCCTTCACTTCCGCCGGCATGGACGACTCCTCCAGCTGGCGCTACACCACCCACCTTGCCAACATGCCGCTCTACTACGAGTTTGAGAAGGAGCACAACCAGGAGGACGACGAGATCAAGGGTGAGTTCCTCGACAACTACAAGCAGATCTTCGACCTGTACATCACCGACTCCACCTGCGATCCTTCGCAGCTTGCTTCCAAGACCGGCGACGACGCCACCAACGAGTTCGCAACCGGCAAGGCCGTCTTCTACCAGAACGGCTCTTGGGCCTACTCTGACCTCGTCAAGGCCGGCATGACCGACGATCAGATTGGCATGATGCCGATCTACATCGGTGTTGACGGCGAGGAGAACCAGGGCCTGTGCTCCGGCGGCGAGAACTACTGGTGCGTCAGTTCCCAGGCTTCCGAGGATGCCCAGAAGGCCACCGAGGACTTCATGTATTGGTGCGTCACCGCTGACACCCCGACCAGCATCATCGCCGACAAGATGGGTCTGACCGCTCCGTTCAAGAGCGCCAAGGAGACCACCAACGTCTTCTCGCAGCAGGCCGTTGCCATGGCCAAGGACGGCAAGAAGACCGTCGCTTGGGACTTCGTCTACATTCCCTCCGAGGAGTGGAAGAAGAACCTCAAGCAGGCTCTGATTGCCTACGCTGCCGATAACAGCAAGTGGGACGGCGTCAAGAACGCCTTCGTCGATGGCTGGAAGACCGAGAAGGCTGCTTCCGAGTAAGTAGTTGCTGCCCAAGCTATCTGATTAGCGACAGGGGGCGGGCAGACGTTGGTTTGCCCGCCCCCTGCATATTGAAAGGACCCTTCTATGGGCAAAGCACTCAAGCGCTGGTGGCCGCTCTTTATGCTGCCCACGTGCCTGGCGTTTATGATCGGGTTCGTGATTCCCTTTATCCAGGGCTTCTATCTCTCGTTCTGCCAGTTTATTACCATTAACAACGCGCATTTTGTCGGTATTGAGAACTACGTGCGCGCACTGTCCGATCCGCAGTTTGCCACGTCGTTCTTCTTTACCGTGGCGTTTGCCTTCCTGTCGACGGTGCTCATCAACGTGATCGCCCTGGCCATTGCGCAGGCGCTCACCCGCAAGGCGCTCAAAGGCACCAACATCTTCCGTACGATCTTCTTTATGCCTAACCTGATCGGCGGCATCGTGCTGGGCTACATTTGGCAGATTCTGATCAACTGCCTGCTCTCCAACGTGGGCGCCCAGCTCATCGCTCTTAACTCTGCTGCTGGCTTCTGGGGCCTTATCATCCTGACCCTGTGGCAGCAGGTCGGCTACATGATGATCATCTACATTGCTGGTCTGCAGTCCATTCCGTCCGACTACATCGAGGCCGCCAAGGTCGACGGCGCTACGGCATGGCAGACGTTTTGGAAGGTTAAGATCCCTAACCTGATGCCGACCATCACCATCTGCCTGTTCCTGTCCATCACCAACGGCTTTAAGCTGTTCGACCAGAACCTCGCCCTTACCGGCGGCGCCCCCGCGCACTCCACCGAGATGCTCGCCCTGAACATCTACAACACGTTCTATTCGCGTGCCGGTATCGCATGGCAGGGCATTGGTCAGGCCAAGGCGGTTATCTTCTGCATCCTGGTCGTGGCCATCTCCATGATCCAGCTTAAGGCCACGAGGTCCAAGGAGGTGCAGCAGTAATGAAACGCGATAAGGTTATCAACCGCGCGCTCTCGATTTTCTTTACGATCCTGTCGCTCGCGTGGATCTACCCCGTGTTCATGATTGCGCTTAATTCTTTTAAGAAAGCGACCGCAATCAGCACCACCACGGCATTCGATCTGCTCACGCCCGAGACGTTCAACGGCCTCGCAAACTACATGCACGCCCTTAACGAGCAGGGCTTTGCCTCGGCATTTATGTACTCGCTCATCATCACGGTCACGTCGGTCGTGCTGATCTTGGTGTGCTGCTCCATGTGCGCTTGGTACGTGGTTCGTGTCAACAACAAGATCTCGAACTTCTTCTATTACCTGTTTGTGTTCTCGATGGTCGTGCCGTTCCAGATGCTCATGTTCACGCTGTCCAATTTGGCGGACCGCATCGGCTTTAACACGCCGTTCAACATCTGCTTTATCTATCTGGGCTTTGGCGCGGGCCTGGCGGTCTTTATGTTCGCCGGTTTTGTAAAGAACATCCCGCTCGAGATCGAGGAGGCGGCCATGATTGATGGCTGCAACCCGGTCCAGGTGTTCTTTAAGATCGTCCTTCCCATCATGAAGCCCACCTATCTTTCGGTCGGCATCCTCGAGACCATGTGGGTCTGGAACGACTATCTGCTGCCCTACCTTACGCTCGACTCCACCAAGTACAAGACCATTCCTATCTTGATTCAGTACTTCCGCGGCGGCTACGGCCACGTCGAGCTCGGCCCCATGATGGCCTGCATCATGATGGTCGTTATCCCCATCGTTATCATGTACATCCTCTGTCAGAAGTACATCATCGACGGCGTGGTGGCAGGTGCCGTCAAGGGCTAATGCCGTAACTGTTTTGCAAGTTTCTGCGGCGCCCCTCAGCGCGGCGCCGCATATCGAAAGGTAGAGACATGGCCGAGATTGTTCTCA
>DAWBYD010000077.1:0-4275 GCA_052278285.1 Collinsella sp.
AGGAGTGCGACTTCTTCTCCATCGGCACCAACGACCTGATCGGCTACACCATGTGCGCCGACCGTGGTAACGACACCATCTCCAACCTGTACCAGGTTTACTATCCCGCCGTGCTCCGCTCGCTCAAGAACATCATCGAGAGCGGCGTGAAGGCCGGCATCATGGTCGGTATGTGCGGCGAGGCCGCTGCCGATCCGCTGCTCGAGCCGCTGCTGATCAGCTGGGGCCTGGAGGAGTTCTCGATGAGTGCTCCGTCGATCCTGCGCGCCCGTAAGACCATCAGCCAGTGGACCAAGGCCGAGTGCGACGAGCTCGCCGAGAAGGCGCTCGCCTGCAACACCGCCGCCGAGGTCAAGGCACTGCTCGAGTCCGCAGCTCGCTAATTTGGTATCAGAGGTAACCGCGTGGTTGGAATGGGCCGGCCACGCGGCCCTCACATATACAGGGGGTACTGTAAATGTTCTACACGCTAACCGCTAACCCGGCTGTCGACATGACGGTTTCGAGCTCTCCGCTCGAGCCCGACGAGAACGTCCGCACCGGTTCGGCCAGCTACACGGCTAACGGCAAGGGCCTCGACGTGTCCTTCGCCTTTAAGAAGATGGGCGTCGACACCGTCGCGCTCGGCTTCTTCGCTGGCTTCACGGGCAAGTTCATCGTCGAGGAGGTCATGAACCTGGGTTGCCTCTGCCGCCCGGTCTGGACCGACGGTATCACGCGCATTAACACCTACGTCAACGATGGCCAGCACGAGTACGGCATCCTGAACCCGGGTGCTCCGATCACGCCGCAGCACCAGGAGGAGCTCTACAACATCCTGGACACCGCGGGCGATCTCGAGTGCCTGATTGTCTCCGGCTCCGTGCCTCCCAAAGCTACGCCCGACTTCCTGGCTCAGGTCATGGAGCACGCTCAGGCTCGTGGCGCCGATGTCGTCTTGGACCTGTCCTCCGACAAGCTCAAGGAGCTCGCTCACAAGAAGCCGCTGCTCATCAAGCCGAACCATCACGAGATGAAGGCCATCTTCGGCGTGCCGGTCGACACCGACGACGAGGTTCGCGTTGCCATGAAGATGGCTCACGACGCTGGCGTTCAGAACGTGCTGCTCACCCGTGGTAGCCGCGGCGACGCTTACTTCTCCAACGGCGAGGACATCTGGTACGCCAAGCGTGAGTTCAACATCAAGCTGGTTTCTTCCGTCTGCGCCGGCGACTGCACCCTCGCTGCGTTCCTGCACAAGTGGTACAGGGATCGCGACAACGTCGAGGAGGCCATGAAGCTTGCTATGGCCACCGGCGCCAACGTTGCCGAGTCTGTCGGTATTGGCGACTTCGGTCACGTCGATGAGTACAGCAAGCGCGTTGCTGTCCGCAAGCTCGATCGTCAGTAATCGAAACGCGACATATTCGTGCGCATGCGGCGCCCCGGTTTCGGCCGGGGCGCCTTTTTTGTTCCGCCATGGGGGAGAGATGTTATGCCGTACTTCATCGCTTCCACACCGTTCGCCGAGTTGTCCTAGCCTTTTACCGATGGGTGGAATATACTTTCATCAACACGTTGCTTCGTGAAAGGAACATTCATGATTTACACGCTCACTGCAAATCCCGCCATTGATTACAACATCGCCTGCGACGGCCTTGACGCCAACACCGTCACGCGTACCCGCAATGCCGTCTACACGCCCAACGGCAAGGGCCTCAACGTCTCGTTTACGCTTGACCACTATGGTGTCGACACCACGATTCTGGGTTTCTTCGCCGGCTTCTCGGGCGAGTTTATCGTTAAGGGCGCCGAGGCCCTGGGCGTGCCCGTCAAGCCCGTGTGGACCGACGGCATTACGCGCGTCAACGTGTTCCTCAATGCCGGCCCCGACACCGAGTACAACATGGTCAACGCCGGTGCCGCCATCAATGAGGCCAACGAGCAGGAGATGTTTGAACTTATCGATTCGCTCGATGACATGACCTGCCTGGTCATCAGCGGCTCGCTGCCTCCCAACACTTCCGAGGGCTTCTTGGCCGAGGTCCTGCGCCGTGTCAAGGCCAAGGGGGCCGAGTTCGTCCTCGACATCTCGAGCCATCAGCTGGCAGACCTCATTGCTCTGGAGCCACTGCTGATCAAGCCCAATGACGACGAGCTGCTTGACATCTTTGGCATCAAGGTGAGCGGTGGCGACGACGAGTCCGTCAAGGGCGCTATGGCCGAGCTGCACGCCAAGGGCGCCAAGAACGTGCTGCTGACCCTTGGTGGCGCCGGTGCGTACTTCTCCAACGGCGAGCATATCTGGTTTGCCAACCGCACCTTCGACGTCAAGCTGCTGTCGACGGTGTGCGCCGGCGATTCCTCGCTCGCTGCCTTCCTGTCCGTGTGGCACGACGCCCCCGAGCGCGTCGAGGACGCCCTGCGCCTTTCGATGGCCACTGGCGCCAACGTGGTCGAGTGCCCCGGTCTGGGTGATTTTGCCAAGGTGGACGAATATAAGAAGCACATCGAGGTTCGTCAGGTCTGCTAGTTCCGGCACCTTGTCTGAATAGTTTGATTATTTCGCATCCGTCTTAGACTAGGACGGATGCGTTTTTGTTTATCGGACTTGCGTGTGCAGGGGAGGCTGTTTCTTGCTAGACTTCTTGCAGATGCAATCGACAACCAATTTGATAACCGCAGGAGGCCACAGGTATGTGCAATGTTTCGCTCAACGGTACGCACCCGACCGATGCCTCCCTGCGAGTGCTGCGTGCGCTCGAGGCGGCCGGTCTTGAGGCCTGGTACGTGGGCGGTTGGGTGCGCGACGCCCTGATGGGATGCCCCAGCCACGATGTTGACATGTGTTGCAGCGGTCTGTGGCGGGAATCCAAGGCGGCGCTCGAGGCGGCGGATATCGCGGTTGTGGAGTCGGGCATTAAATTTGGCGGAATCACGGCTATTTCCGATGGCGAGCGTATCGAGGTCACCACGTACCGTCTGGATGGCTTTTACACCGATGGTCGCCATCCCCAGAGTGTGGAGCGTGCCGCCTCGCTCGAGGACGATCTGGCGCGCCGCGACTTTACCGTCAACGCTATGGCCTGGCATCCCGAGCGCGGGCTTGTCGCCCGCTACGACGGCCAGGGTGACTTGGAGCGCAAGCTGATTCGCGCTGTCGGCGATCCCAAGCGTCGCTTTAACGAGGATGCCCTGCGCATGCTGCGTGCGGTGCGCTTTGCCTGCCGCCTGGACTTTATGATTGAGCCCGAGACCAAGCGTGCGCTTGCCGAGTGCGCGCCGCTGCTCGATGCCGTGGCGCGCGAGCGTGTGGGCATTGAGCTTGAGGGCATCCTTTCGACCGGCCACGGGGGAGATGCCATGCTGCGCTACCCCGAGCTCATCTGCGCCGCCGTGCCCGAGTTGGCAGCGGGTCGCGGGTTTGATCAACGAAGTGTCTATCATGCGTTTAACGTCTACGAGCATATCGCTCGTGTTCTGACGGTGGCAGGGGAGCTGGCGCTGTGCGACGGCGTCGCGCCCTCGTCGAGTCTTATGTGGGCGGCGTTTTTGCACGATGTGTCCAAACCCGAGTGCTTCACGGTCGATCACGCCGGCAGCGGACACTTTTACGGTCATCCCGAGCTCGGTGCCAAGAAGGCGCGCGTCATTATGGATCGCCTGGCGCTCTCGCACGACTTGGTGCGCGACGTGTGCCTGCTCATCAAATACCATGACAAGCCGCTGCGCCCCGAGCGCTCCTGTCTGCTCAATATGATGCGCGCGCTTTCGGGTGAGGGCGTCGACACGGCCCGCCTGATTGACGAGCTCATGGACCTTAAGCGTGCCGACACACTTGGCAAGGCCCCGTCGTGCTTCTATTACGTTGAGACGATTGAGGAGATGCGCGCGATGGCGCACGAGCTGCTGAGGGCGGGGGAGCCCTATACGCTCAAGATGCTCGCCATCAACGGCGGCGACCTGATCCGTGCTGGAGTCAAGCCCGGGCCGGAACTGGGGCAGCTTCTCAACTCCGCCCTCGACGCCGTGATCGAAGACAACATTCCCAACGATCGCGAAGCTCTTTTGGTCCATCTCAACTTGAATTGGCTACCTAGTTTACCTGCGTGTTCCATAACCTGCCGACAATTTTTCGGCAATTTGGAATTTCTTCTTGCGCTGACGTTTTTTGTCCCGTAATATATTTCCTCGCAGCACGGCAGTGCAGATGTCATGTGGCCCGTTCGTCTAGCGGTTTAGGACGCCGCCCTCTCAAGGCGGAGATCACCAGTTCGAATCTGGTACGGGCTACCA